>DASWUI010000852.1:0-4590 GCA_036401715.1 Ramlibacter sp.
CGACGCCGAAGACCAGCAGCGCCACCGACTCCAGGAACAGCGGCAGGCCGTAGGCGCTGTGCAGGCGCCGCCGCAGTCCCCAGTTCACCAGGATGGCGGTGGTCATGGCGCCGCCGATGAAGGCGAGGATGGCGCCCGCCGCCGCGACGGCCAGCGTGAGCTGGCCCAGCACGATGTTGTCGGCGATGGAGGACAGCATCCCGGACATGTGGGACGTGTACTGGCCCACCGCGAGGAAGCCGCCGGCGTTGGTGGCGCCGGCGACGAAGGCGAGGAAGGCGCCGAGGCGGACGTTGGCCTGGGTGGTGCGGTCGACGTCGGTCCAGCCGCGGATGAAGGCGAACATCGCTGGCGCGCGCCCCCTATTCCTCTTCCCCGGAGGAGGGGAGGACCGCCCCGGCCGCCGCGCCGACGGCCGCGCCCGTCAGCTTGACCGTGCCGACCGCCGCGTCCACGGCCAGCGAGCCGGCGGTGACGGCCAGGCCGGCGGCGGCGCCGGCGACGGTGATGACGGTGCAGCCGGAGAGGGCGGCCGCGGCAAGGGCCAGGACGGCGGGGCGGATGAGGTACTGCATGTGCGCAGCTTAGCGCACGCGCATGCCGGGTTCCGCACCCGGCCAGGGGTTCAGGACGTAAATCCCGGACTTCTTGTCGTCCGCGTGGCTGGCGGCCAGCACCATGCCCTCGCTGACGCCGAACTTCATCTTGCGCGGCGCCAGGTTGGCGACCATGACCGTCAGCTTGCCCACCAGGTCCTGGGGCCGGTAGGCCGAGGCGATGCCGGAGAACACGTTGCGGTGGCGGCCCTCGCCCACGTCCAGGGTGAGCTGCAGCAGCTTGGTCGAACCTTCCACGGCCCTGCAATCGACGATCTTCGCGATGCGCAGGTCGATCTTGGCGAAGTCGTCGATGCTGATGGTGGGCGCAATCTCTTCGCCACCCGGGACGACCTTCTCCACCACCTGCTCCGGCGGCTCGAACAGCGCATCCAGCAGCTTCATGTCCACCCGCTGCATCAGGTGCCTGTACTCGCCCACCTGGTGCCCGGCGCCCATCGGCCTGGCCGCATTGCCCCACTCCAGCGGTTCGCACCGGAGGAAAGCCTCGGCCTGCGCCGCGAGCTCCGGCAGCACGGGCTTGAGGCAGGCGGTGAGCACCTTGAACGCTTCCAGGCACTCGGAGCAGACCTTCGCGGCCTCCCCGCCCTTGCCTTCCTTGACCAGCTTCCAGGGCGCGGCGGCATCGAAGCGCAGGTTGACCTCGTCGGCGAAGGCCATCACCTCGCGCAGCGCCTTGCCGAATTCGCGGGTTTCGTAGAGGGTCCTGACGGAGTCCACCAGCTTGCCGACGTTCAGCGCCGACAGGTCGCCGGCCACCAGCGTGCCGCCCGGGATGAACTTCACTGCCCGGCTGGCGATGTTCACGTACTTGCCCACGAGGTCCGAATTGACCCGCGCCACGAAATCGTCCGGGTTGAAGTCGACGTCCTCCACCCGCGAATTGAGCTTGGCGGCGATGTAGTAGCGCAGCCACTCGGGATTCATGCCCAGTGACAGGTATTTGAGCGGGTCGATCCCGGTGCCGCGGCTCTTGGACATCTTCTCGCCGCTGACGGTGATGAAGCCGTGCACGTTCACCTGGTTGGGGGTCTTGCGGTCGCTGAACTTCAGCATCGCCGGCCAGAACAGGGTGTGGAAGTACACGATGTCCTTGCCGATGAAGTGCACCTGTTCCACCGCCGGGTCGGCGACGAACTGCTCGAAGCCGGCATCGGTGCGGGAAGGCGCGTGCCAGTGGTCCTTGGCCTGGCCCTTGTCGAAGTGGTTCTTCAGGCTGGCGAGGTAGCCGATGGGCGCGTCGAGCCAGACGTAGAAGTACTTGCCCGGCGCATCGGGGATCTCGATGCCGAAATAGGGCGCGTCGCGGCTGATGTCCCAGTCGGCCATGCCGGCCTCGAACCATTCGCCGGCCTTCTTGGCCACCTCGGACTGCAGTTTGCCGTCCTGGGTCCAGGCCTTGAGGAAGTCCACCACCTGGGGCTTGGACAGCTGGAAGAAGTAGTGGTCGGAGCTGCGCAGCTCGGGGCGAGCGCCGGTGAGCGTCGAATAGGGCTCGATCAGCTGCGTGGGCGTGTAGACGCTGCTGCACACCTCGCAGGAGTCGCCGTACTGGTCCTTCGCGTGGCACACCGGGCACTCGCCCTTGATGTAGCGGTCCGGCAGGAACATGCCCTTGACCGGGTCGTAGAACTGCTCGATGGTGCGGGTGGTGATCAGGCCGTTGGCCTTGAGCCGCTTGTAGATGCCCTGGGCCAGCTCGGTGTTCTCCGGGCTGTCGGTGGAATGCCAGTTGTCGAAGCGGACGTGGAAGCCGTCCAGGTACTGCTTGCGGCCGGCGGCGATCTCGCCCACGAACTGCTGGGGCGTCTTGCCCGCCTTTTCCGCGGCGATCATGATCGGCGCCCCGTGGGCGTCGTCGGCGCCCACGAAGTGCACCATGTGGCCCCCCATGCGCTGGTGCCGCACCCAGATGTCGGCCTGGATGTACTCCATGATGTGGCCGATGTGGAACTTGCCGTTGGCGTAGGGCAGGGCGGTGGTGACGAAGAGCTTGCGCTGGGAAGTCATGGGGTCTTTCCGGGGGAACCGGGCATTTTATTCGGGGTGGGTACACTGCGCGGAACAGACTGAGAGACAAGCTTCATGGCCACCCAGGAACAGTTGCTCGCCGCCCTGGCGGGCGTCAAGGACCCGAACACGGGCAAGGATTTCGTCAGCACCAAGGCGGTGAAGAACCTCCAGGTGGAGGGCAAGGACGTCTCCTTCGACGTCGAACTCGGCTACCCCGCCAGGAGCCAGGTGCCGGCGCTGCGCAAGGCGCTGGTGGCCGCGGCCAAGTCGGTGGCGGGGGTGGACAACGTGTCCGTCAACGTCACGACCAGGGTTACCGCCCACGCCGTGCAGCGCGGCGTGCAGCTGATGCCCAACGTCAAGAACATCATCGCGGTCGCCTCCGGCAAGGGCGGCGTGGGCAAGAGCACCACCGCCGCCAACCTGGCGCTGGCGCTGGCCGCCGAAGGCGCCAAGGTGGGCATTCTGGACGCCGACATCTACGGCCCCAGCCAGCCCATGATGCTGGGCATCGACCGCCGGCCGGAGAGCGAGGACGGCCAGACCATGGAGCCGCTGGAGAACCACGGGATCCAGGTGATGTCCATCGGGTTCCTGGTGAACCAGGACGAGGCGATGATCTGGCGCGGCCCCATGGCCACCCAGGCCCTGGAGCAGCTGCTGCGCCAGACCAACTGGCAGGAGCTCGACTACCTGATCGTCGACATGCCTCCGGGCACCGGCGACATCCAGCTGACGCTGTCGCAGCGCGTGCCCATGACGGGCGCCGTGATCGTCACCACCCCGCAGGACATCGCGCTGATCGACGCGCGCAAGGCGGTGACCATGTTCGAGAAGGTGGGCGTGCCGATCCTCGGCATCGTCGAGAACATGGCCGTGCACATCTGCAGCAACTGCGGCCATGCCGAGCACATCTTCGGAGAGGGCGGCGGCAAGCGCTACGCGCAGGAGAAGGGCATCGAGTACCTCGGCGCCCTGCCGCTGGCGATGCACATCCGCGAGCAGGCCGACAGCGGCAAGCCGACGGTGGTGGCCGATCCCGACAGCGAGGCCGCCAACATCTACCGCAGCGTGGCGCGCCAAGTGGCGATCAAGATCGCGTCCAAGGCCAAGGACTTCTCCTCGAAGTTCCCGACGATCACGGTTTCCAAGAGCACGTGACGGCATGACCGAGCGTCCCGCCATCGACGTTGCGGTGGTCATGCGCAAGGTGCCCACCTCCAGCCAGTGGCAGCCCTGGCGCTGGGAGCTGGCCGACGTGGTCCGGCACGAGGAATCGTTCGGTACCGAGCCCGCCTGCCTGTACCGGGGTGACGATGGCGAGCGCTGGCTGCATCCCGGTTTCCGGGTCGAGTTGTTCCGCGACGAGGCGGAGGGCTACTACCTCAACGTCACCACGCCGGCGCCCGGCTGGTTCGTGCTGTGGCGCATGGAGGACGAGCCGACCGTCGCGTCCGAGCCGATCCCGCGGCCCCTCACCGTCACGCTGAGCTACCACGAGGCGGCCCGCTGGCTGGACGCGCAGGAAACGGTGGAGCAGGTGCCGGCCCCGGCCGACGTGGTCGAGTGGATGCGCGCCTTCTACGAGGAGCATTACGTGCCCGAGCCCAAGAAGCGCAAGCGCCCGGAAAGCTTCAAGCGCCTGGAAGACCGCTTCGGCAACCCGGTCTCGGTGAGCACGGAAAAGAAGTACGGCGGCGGTGGAGGCGGCGGCCATGGCTGACGGCTTCCTGGGCCGCTGGGCGAAACGCAAGGAGGCGGTGCGGCAGGGGAAGGAAGTGCCGCCGGAGCCGGAGGTCGCGGAGAAGCCGCAGCCCTCACCCCAACCCTCTCCCGCAAGCGGGAGAGGGAGTGAAGTGGCCGGACTTGCTGCCTCTCCCCTCCGGGGGGAGGGCGGGGGTGAGGGGCGCCCCGCCGAGCCACCCCCTCCCCCCACCCTCGAAGACGTCCAGTCCCTCAC
>DASWUI010000853.1:0-2688 GCA_036401715.1 Ramlibacter sp.
CGACCCTGCTTGCGGTAGGCCGTACTGTCCTGCGCCAGCCGGCGCAGGTCCTTCAGCAAGGCGTTGTCGCGGGAGTGGATGTGCTGCGGCGCAGTGTCCGTCACTGGACCTGCACCGACACGGTGGCGCCCTCTTGCGTCATGAACTGCGCCGCCACCGGCGCGAAGTGGCGGCGGTGGTGGATGCACGGCCCGTGCGCGCGCAAGGCCTCCAGGTGCTCCGGCGTGCTGTAGCCCTTGTGCGCGGCGAAGCCGTACTGCGGGAACTGCTCGTGCAGCTCGGCGAGCATGCGGTCGCGGGTGACCTTGGCGATGATGGAGGCGGCGGAGATCGACTTGACCTTGGCGTCGCCGCCGACGATGGCCTCGGACAGGATGTCCAGGCGGGGCAGCCGGTTGCCGTCCACCAGCACCTTCACCGGCTTCAGCCGCAGCCCCTCCACCGCCCGCCGCATGGCCAGCATGGTGGCGTGGAAGATGTTGAGGTCGTCGATTTCCCGCACGCTGGCCGAACCGACCGAGCAGCACAGGGCCTTCTCGCGGATCTTGTCGTAGAGCCTGTCGCGCGCCAGCGGCGTCAGCACCTTGGAGTCGGCCAGGCCGAGGATGCGCTTCTTGTCGTCCAGGATGACGGCGGCGGCGACCACCGGGCCGGCCAGCGGGCCGCGGCCGGCTTCGTCCACGCCCGCCACCAGGCCCACCGGCTCCGGGAAGACGAGCGGCACCTGGAGCGGCTTCGCCGCCTTCGTCCGGATCGTGGTGGTCCGGATGCGCCTGTCCGTCTCAGGAGGCGAGGACTTTTTCGATGGCATCGGTGGCGAGTCGGGCGGTATCGCGCTGCAGGAGCTGGTGCAGGTCGCGGAATTTCGCCTGCACGGCCTGCATTCTGTCAGGGCTGTCCAGCCAGGCGGCGAGCGCCCCGCAGAGCAACTCGGGTTTTGCGTTGGACTGCAGCAACTCCGGCACCACGAAATCCCGGCACAGGATGTTGGGCAGGCCGATCCAGGGCTGCAGCTGGCGCGGCTTCATCAGCGCGTACGTGAGCCAGTGCGTGTGGTACGAGATCACCATCGGCCGCTTGAACAGCGCGGTCTCCAGCGTCGCCGTGCCGCTGGCGACCAGCGCCACGTCGCAGGCGGCCAGGACCGAGTGCGACTGGCCGGAGACGATGGTCAGGTGACGCGGCGACGGCCCCGAGCGCGCCAGCTGGCTGATGCGCGCCTGCAGCGCCGGCATGGCCGGGATGACGAACCAGGCATTGGGACGCTGCTTCTGCAGCAGGGCCGCCGCCGCCAGGAAGCGCCGCGCCATCGCCTCGATTTCCGAGGCGCGGCTGCCGGGCAGCAGGGCGATGACCTCGCCTTGCGCGGGCAGGCCCAGCGCCGTGCGCGCCGCCGCCTTGTCCGGCTCCATGGGAATGACATCGGCCAGCGGGTGGCCGACATAGGTGCTGGCCACGCCGTGCCGCGCCAGCAGCTCCGGCTCGAAGGGGAAGATGCACAGGACGTGGTCGCAGGCTTTCCTGAGCTTTTCCACCCGCTTCATGCGCCAGGCCCAGATCGAGGGGCAGACGAAGTGCACGGTCCTGATGCCGCCCGCACGCAGGGCCGCTTCCAGGTCCAGGTTGAAGTCGGGAGCGTCCACGCCGATGAAGACGTCCGGACGCTCCTTCAGTACGCGTTCGCGCAGGGCGTCGCGGATGCCCACGATCTCGCGGTAGTGGCGCAGCACCTCGGCGTAGCCGCGCACGGCGAGCTTCTCGTAGGGCCACCAGGGCTCGAAGCCGTGGCGCGCCATCTGCGGCCCGCCGATGCCCCCGGAGGCGAGCTGGGGCCAGCGCTGCCGCATCCCCTGCAGCAGCAGCCCGGCGAGCAGGTCGCCCGAGGCTTCGCCCGCGACCAGCGCGGCGCGCGGTGCCTTGTCCATGGGGTCAGCGGGCGATGCCGCGGGTGGCGCCGGCGAGGAAGGCGCTCATCATCGCGACGTCTTCCCTGGCCTGCGGCACGGACTGCGCGAGCGCCTCGATGGCGGATCGGGCATCCTCGAGCGTGCGGTTCTCGCGGTACAGCAGCTTGTGCATCTGCTTGACGGCCGCGATGCGCTCCGCGCTGAAGTCGCGCCGGCGCAGGCCGATCACGTTGATGCCGCGCACCGCCAGCGGATTGCCGTCCACCAGCATGAAGGGCGGGACATCCTGCGCGACCGCGCTCTGGAAGCCGAGCATCGCGTGCGCGCCCACCTTGACGAACTGGTGGATGCCGGTCAGGCCGCCCACCGTCACCCAGTCGCCCACCTCGACGTGGCCGCCCAGGGTGGCGTTGTTGGCCATCGTGACGTTGTCGCCCACGATGCAGTCGTGCGCCACGTGCACGTAGGCCATGAGCCAGTTGTCGCTGCCGATGGCCGTGCGGGCCTTGTCCTGGACGGTGCCGACTTGCAGCGTGGTGAACTCGCGGATCGTGTTGCGGTCGCCGATCACCAGCTCGGTCGGCTCGCCCTGGTACTTCTTGTCCTGGTTGGCCGCGCCGATGGAGGCGAACTGGAAGATGCGGTTGTCCCGGCCGATGCTCGTGTGGCCCTCGATCACCACGTGCGCGGCCACCGTGGTGCCGGCGGCTATCTTCACGTCGGGGCCGATCACGGTGTACGGGCCCACGGTGACGCTGGCGTCCAGCTGCGCCTTCGGGTC
>DASWUI010000854.1:0-10797 GCA_036401715.1 Ramlibacter sp.
GACCGCCTGGTCGTACTGGACCGGGGTCATGGTGCCGGGGGTCACCTGCTTCCAGCCCTTGAACACCTTCACGTCCTGGCCGTGCGACTTCTCGGTGGCGAACTGCGGCTCGCGCTCACCCTGCAGTTCCCACAACACGTGCGGCATGCCGACGCTGGGGAAGGCGAGGTTGTTCCAGCCGGTGGCCGTCTCGGGGTCGCGGTAGAACGTGCGCATGTACGTGTACAGGTAGTCCGCGCCGCTGCCGCCGGCGCCCGCGCGCGAGCGGGCGATCAGCGTCAGGTCCGGCGGCATCGCGCCGAACCATTCCTTGGCTTCCTTCACGTCCATGGGCGCCACCATGGTGTCTCCCACCTTCGAGGACACCGTCAGCAGGTTGTCCTTGATCTGCTGCTCGGAGATGCCGATGTCCTGCAGGCGGTTGAAGCGCATGAAGGCGGCCGAGTGGCAGTTCAGGCAGTAGTTGACGAACAGCTTGGCGCCGTTCTGCAGCGCCGGCAGGTCGTTCGTGCGGTCCGGCGCCTGGTCCCAGTGGATCGTGTCGCCGCCCGCGGCCTGCGCGCCGGCGGCCACGCCGAGCGCCAGCATCAGGGTGAGGATCAGTTTTTTCATTCTGCTTTGCTCCCCCGTCAATGCGCCGCGAAGGTGATGCGCTGCGGCACGGGCTTGAACTCGCCCATGCGGCTCCACCACGGCATCAGCAGGAAGAAGCCCAGGTAGAACACGGTGCCGATCTGCGCGATCAGGGTGAAGGCGGGCGACGGCGGCTGGATGCCCAGGTAGCCGAGCACGATGAAGAAGACCACGAACACGCCGTAGACCCACTTGTGCCAGCCCGGACGGTAGCGCAGCGAGCGCACCGGGCTCTTGTCCAGCCAGGGCAGGAAGAACAGGATCACGACGGCGCCGCCCATCACGACCACGCCCCAGAACTTCGCATCGAAGGTCTTGAGCAGGACGATGGCGACCAGCGCGGCGACCACCACGGCCACCTTGGCCACGAAGGACAGGCGCAGCTTCCACACCGCGAACAGCGCGGCCAGCGCCACGATCACCGCGAACACGTCGACCATCACGTCGGTGGTGGCGCGCAGCATCGAGTAGAACGGCGTGAAGTACCAGACCGGCGCGATGTGGGGCGGGGTCTGCAGCGGGTCGGCCGGGATGAAGTTGTTGTACTCCAGGAAATAGCCGCCCACTTCCGGCGCGAAGAAGATGATCGCGCTGAACACCATCAGGAAGACGGCGACGCCGACCATGTCGTGCACGCTGTAGTAGGGATGGAAGGGGATGCCGTCCACGGGGTGGCCGGCGGCGTCCTTCGGCTGGTCCGCGCCCTTGATGTCGATGCCGTCGGGGTTGTTGGAGCCGACGTCGTGCAGCGAGAACAGGTGGGCGACCACCAGGCCGATCAGCACCAGCGGGATCGCGATCACGTGGAAGCTGAAGAAGCGGTTCAGGGTGGCGTCGGACACCACGTAGTCGCCGCGGATCAGCAGCGCCAGGTCCGGGCCCACGAAGGGAACGGCGGCGAACAGGTTCACGATCACCTGCGCGCCCCAGTAGGACATCTGGCCCCAGGGCAGCAGGTAGCCGAAGAAGGCCTCGGCCATCAGCATCAGGAAGATGGTCACGCCGAAGATCCAGACCAGCTCGCGCGGCTTGCGGTAGCTGCCGTAGATCATGGCCTTGAACATGTGCAGGTACACCACCACGAAGAACGCCGAGGCGCCGGTGGAGTGCATGTAGCGGATCAGCCAGCCCCAGGGCACGTCGCGCATGATGTACTCGACCGAGGCGAAGGCGAGGTTCGCGTCCGGCTTGTAGTGCATCACCAGGAAGATGCCGGTGACGATCTGGATCACCAGCACCAGCAGCGCCAGCGAGCCGAAGAAGTACCACCAGTTGAAGTTCTTCGGAGCGTAGTACTCCGACATGTGGACCTTGTAGGCGTCGAAGGCCGTCGGGAAACGGTTCTCGAACCAGTTGGTCAGCTTGGCGCCAGCGCTGGCGTTCGGGGAGATTTCCTTGAATTCAGCCATGGGATTCAGGCACTCTTCTTGTCTTCGCCGATCAGCAGGCGCGTGTCCGACAGGTACATGTGCGGCGGCACCTCCAGGTTGTCCGGCGCGGGCACGTTCTTGTAGACGCGGCCGGCGAGGTCGAAGGTGGAGCCGTGGCAGGGGCACAGGAAGCCGCCCTGCCAGTCGTTCGGCAGGGAGGGCTGCGGGCCGGCGGCCAGCTTGTCGGTGGGCGAGCAGCCCAGGTGCGAGCAGATGCCCACGGCCACGAAGATCTCGGGCTTGATCGAGCGGTGGTCGTTGAGGGCGTACTCGGGCGTCGGGTAGGCCTTGCGCTCGGATTTCGGGTCGGCCAGCTGGCCCTCGACCTTCTGCAGGCCGGCGAGCTGCTCCGGGGTGCGGCGCAGGATCCAGACCGGCTTGCCGCGCCATTCGACCGTCATCTTCTGCCCCGGCTGCAGGGCGGAGATGTCGACTTCGACGGGGGCGCCGGCAGCCTTGGCGCGCTCGGAGGGCTGGAAGCTGCTGACGAAGGGGACGGCGACAAAGCCCGCTCCCACCGCGCCCGCGCAACCGGATGCGATCAGCCAGGTCCGCTTGCTGGCGTCCACCGTGGAGTTGCTCATGGGGTCCTCGAGGATCTCTCGTTGTTGAGGGTCAACCCGCGATTGTAGCGGCTCGTTTCGGCCTACTTCAAACTGACGCCCGGTCTCGCGCATACTGCGTCCCGTTCCAACAGGAGGGATCCCCCATGAAACTGCTGCACGAATTCCGCGAGTTCGCCGTCAAGGGCAACGTGGTCGACCTGGCGGTCGGCGTGATCATCGGCGCCGCCTTCAGCAAGATCGTCGATTCGCTGGTGGGCGACGTGGTCATGCCGGTGGTCAGCCGCATCGTGGGCAAGCTGGATTTCTCCAGCCTGTTCATCGTGCTGGGGGACGTGCCGGCGGGTACCGCGCTCACGCTGGATGCGCTCAAGAAGGCCGGCGTGCCGGTGCTGGCCTGGGGCAACTTCGTGACCGTGGCCCTCAATTTCCTGATCCTCGCCTTCGTGATCTTCCTGATGGTCAAGCAGGTCAACCGGCTGCGCCGCCAGCAGGCGGACACGCCCGCCCAGGCCGCGGAACCGGCACCGCCGCCGGAGGACGTGATGCTGCTGCGGGAGATTCGCGACAGCCTGCGGGCGGCGCGCTGAGCGCGCAGCCGAACCGCGACACCCCACCGCCCTAGGAAAGCCGGCGCGCCATGCGCAGCGCCTCCAGCAGGCTCGAGGCGTCCGCGCGGCCGGTGCCGGCGATGTCGAAGGCGGTGCCGTGGTCCGGGCTGGTCCGCACCAGCGGCAGCCCCAGGGTGACGTTCACGCCCTTCTCCACCCCCAGGTACTTCACCGGGATCAGCCCCTGGTCGTGGTACATCGCCACCACCACGTCGAACTCACCCCGGCGCGCCCGCATGAAGACCGTATCGGGCGCGAACGGCCCGTGCAGGTCCAGGCCCTCGCGTTCGGCCGCCTGCATGGCCGGCACGATGACGTCCAGCTCCTCCCGCCCGAACAGGCCCCCCTCGCCCGCGTGCGGGTTCAGGCCGGCCACGGCGATGCGCGGGCGGCGTCCGAGCGAGCGGCGCAGGGTCGCATCGGTGATGCGCAGGGTCTCCAGCACCCGCTCGTGGGTGACCGCATCCAGGGCCTGGCGCAGCGACACGTGGATGCTCACCAGCACGGTGCGCAGTTCGTCGTTGGCCAGCATCATGCGCACCGGCATCTGCTCCACCGCGACGCCGGCGTGCAGGGCAGCCTGGGCCTGCAGCAGCTCCGTGTGGCCGGGAAACGGCACGCCGGCGGCCGAAAGCGCCTCCTTGTGCAGCGGGGCGGTCACCAGCGCCGCGATGTCGCCGCGCAGCGCCGCCTGCGCCGCCCACAGCACGGCGTCGGCGGCCAGGCGGCCGGCCTCGGCACTCACCCGGCCGACCGGAGGCAGCTGCGCGGGCGGCGCCCCCGCCTGCAGCACGGGAATGCAGCGCGGCGGCACCTCGGCGGCCTCGGCGATGCCCTCGATCCCGGCAACGGCCAGCGGCGGGCGTCCGCCCGCGGCCGAGCGCGCGCCGCGCCGCACGCAGTCCACGTCGCCGACCACGAAGGTGTCCCGCGTCAGCTCCGGCGCCTGCGCATAGGCCTCGGCGATGATCTCCGGCCCGATCCCGGCCGGGTCCCCCATCGTGATCGCGATCGGCTTCATGCGGGGTTGTCCACGTCCACGAAGGCGTGCGCGATGCCGAGCTGCTGCGCGACGTGCGCCGCGACCGCCGGCGCCCCGTAGCGTTCGCTCGCGTGGTGGCCGCAGGCCAGGAAGCTCACGCCGCACTCGCGCGCGTAGTGCGCCTGCGGCTCCGAGATCTCGCCCGTCAGGAAGGCCTGGGCGCCGGCGGCGATCGCCGCCTCGAAGTACGACTGCGCCCCGCCCGTGCACCAGGCGATGCGGCGGATCGGCCCCGCCGCGCCGGGCACGCAGGTCACCTCGCGCCCCAGCGCCTGCCGCACGTGCACGGCCAGCGCCCCGCTGTCGCCGAACGCCCGTCCGTCCGCCGGCTCGCCGACGAAGCCGAGGTCCTGCTCGCCGAAGCGGGCGTCGGCCCGCAGGCCCAGCCGGCGGCCGAACTGGGCGTTGTTGCCCAGCTCCGGATGCGCATCGAGCGGCAGGTGGTAGGCGTACAGGTTGATGTCGTGCGCCAGCAGCAGCGCGAGCCGCTGCTTCATCCAGCCCGTGACCCGCCCGTCCTGCCCGCGCCAGAACAGGCCGTGGTGCACGAAGATCGCGTCCGCCCCGCGCTCGACGGCCGCCTCGATCAGCGCCCGGCTGGCGGTGACGCCGGAGACGATGGCGCGCACCTGCTCGCGCCCCTCGACCTGCAGGCCGTTGGGTCCGTAGTCCTTGAACCGCTCCGGCGCGAGCAGGGTGTCGAAGGCTTGCAGCAGGTCGCTCCGGTGGATCATGGGCAATAGGACACAGGGTTGACCCGCCATTCTGCTACGGCATCCGGGCGCGGCCGGCACCAACATGGCGGGCTTGCAAGGAGCCGGGATGAACGCCCTGACGATGATGGTCTGGAGCATGGCCCTGGGGGCGATCGCCGCCGTGGCCGTCGCGCGCGCGGCCGACCTGCTCGCGCGCCCCGGGACGATCCAGCTGCGGGCACTGGGCTTCCACCTGGGCGTGTTCCTGCTGGTGCTGGTGGAAAGCGGCGTGCTGCAGCAGGCGGCGCGGCCGGGGGCCGAGCGGCTGCGGGTGCTGCAGGTGCTGGCCGGGCCGGTATGCGTGGGGCTGGCCAACTTCTGGATCCACGGCTGGCTGGCCGCCGGCGAGCGCGACCGGCTGATGGCCCTGGCGCTGCGGCTGTCGGCGCTCGCGCTGCCCGCGCTCGGGCTGGCCGTGCTCGCCCTGCGGCGCGACGCGCAATTGCCGGCCGCCGCCCTGCTCTCGCTGGCCGGCAGCGGGCTCACCTGCTGGGCGACCTTCCGGGCCTGGACCATCGGCGACCGGCTGGCGCTGCTGATGGCGGCGGGCTGCCTGCTCACCCTGCCGGCCATCGCCGGGCTCTACGCCATCGCGATGCGCCTGGGCACCTGGAGCCTGGGCGCCCATGTCGCCGTGGCCTTGTGCGCCACGCTGTGCAACGCGCTCACCGGCCACGTGCTCTGGCGGCGGGCGCGGCGCAGCTGGCGCACGCGCGAATCGGGCAGCGTGCCGGCGATCGACCCGGTCACCAAGGTGCACAGCGCCTCCGCCCTGGTGCAGCAGCTGGTGGCCGCCGGCAAGCGCCGCCGCCGCACCGGGCGCGAAGGAGCGCTGATCGCCGTCACCGTCTTCGAGGCGGAGCGCATCGCCACCCTGTTCGGCAGCCACGCCCTCAACGAAGTCTGGATGACGCTGGCCACGCGCATCCAGCGCCAGGTCGGCGTGGTCAATCCCGTCGGCCGCTACTGGGACCGCTGCTTCGTCGCGCTGGCGGAGACCATTCCCGGCCGCGCCCGCATGCGCACCATCGGCCTGCGCGTGGCGGCCGCCCTGCGCCGGCCGGTGGAGGTGACGGGGCGGGACGGCGACCCGGTGCGGGTGCGGGTGGACTTCGGCGTCGGCCTGGTGCACCTCGGCCGGCAGCAGCGGGAGGTGGAGGACGTGCTGCACGACGTGCAGCGCCTCGCGGAGGCGGCGCGCCGCATGCGCACCCGCACGGCCACGGCCGACCCCCTCACCGGCGCGGTGGTGGCGCTCGAGGAGGCGCAGTTCGAGGGCCGCCGGCCGCGTCCGGCGTTCCCGGCCCCAGGCACCCCGGAAGTGGCGGCCGCCCAGCCCATGCCGCGCTGACCCATGGCGGCAGCGGTGGGCATACACTTGGGGGTTTCCCCGACTCAAGAACATGCGACGTTATTGGCTGGTCTTCTCCCAGGCCGTCACGGTGCTGCTGGCGGCGTATTTCGTCGTCATGACGATGAAGCCCGAATGGTTGAGCCGCAGGTCCGTCACGACCGGCTCCACGGGCGTCACCCTGTCCGAGGCGCCGACCACCGTGAACGCGCCGCCGCCGGCGGGCAGCTTCCGGCTGGCGGCGCAGCGCGCCTCCCAGGCCGTGGTCAGCATCAACACCAGCAAGGCGGCCGACCGGCCCTCCTCCAGCGATCCCTGGTTCCGCTTCTTCTTCGGTGACCAGGGCGGCGTGCCGCAAAGCGGCCTGGGCAGCGGCGTGATCATCAGCCCGGACGGCTTCATCCTCACCAACAACCACGTGGTGGAGGGCGCCAGCGAGATCGAGGTGGCGCTGAACGACAGCCGCAAGGCCCGCGCCAAGATCATCGGCACCGACCCCGAGACGGACCTGGCGATCCTGAAGATCAACCTGGACCGGCTGCCGGTCATCACGCTAGGCAATTCCGATGCGCTGCAGGTGGGCGACCAGGTGCTGGCGATCGGCAATCCCTTCGGCGTCGGCCAGACGGTCACCAGCGGCATCGTCAGCGCGCTGGGCCGCAACCAGCTGGGCATCAACACCTTCGAGAACTTCATCCAGACCGACGCGGCCATCAACCCGGGCAACTCGGGCGGCGCGCTGGTGGACGTCAACGGCAACCTGATGGGGATCAACACCGCCATCTATTCGCGCTCCGGCGGCAGCATGGGCATCGGCTTCGCCATTCCCGTGTCCACCGCCAAGCTGGTGCTGGAAGGCATCGTCAAGGACGGCGTGGTCACGCGCGGCTGGATCGGCGTGGAGCCGGCCGACCTGTCCCCCGAGCTGATGGAGACCTTCGGCGTCAAGGCCCGCAAGGGCGTGCTGATCACCGGGGTGCTGCAGAACGGCCCGGCGGCCCAGGCCGGCATCCGTCCCGGAGACGTCGTGGTGCAGGTGGGCGGCAAGGAGGTCGCCAACGTCTCCGAGCTGCTGACCGCCGTGGCTTCGCTCAAGCCGGGCACCGCCACGCAGTTCAAGCTGCAGCGGCGCGACGACGGCGTGGAGGTGACCGTCACTCCGGGCAAGCGGCCCAAGCAGCCGCGCCAGCAGATGCCGCAGGTCCTGCCCCAGCGCTGACCCGCCGCGGGGGCGGCCGCTAGGAGTTGGCGGCTTCGCCTTCCTGGTCGGGGGCCTTGGTGTGCTTGATGAACAGCTGGGCGGCCCAGATCCCCACTTCGTAGAGCAGGCACATGGGAATGGCCAGCGCGAGCTGCGACACGACGTCCGGCGGCGTGATGATGGCGGCGATGATGAACGCCAGCACGATGAAGTAGCCGCGGAACTCCTTGAGCTTCTCGATGGAGACCATGCCCATGCGCGCCAGCACGATCACCACGATGGGCACCTCGAACGCGGCGCCGAAGGCCAGGAACATCGTGAGCACGAAGCTGAGGTAGGCCTCGATGTCCGGCGCGGCGGTGATGCTCTTGGGCGCGAAGCCCTGGATGAACCTGAACACCTGCCCGAAGACGAAGAAGTAGCAGAAGGCCACCCCGACGAAGAACAGCAGCGTGCTGGACACCACCAGGGGCAGCACCAGCTTCTTCTCGTGCGAGTACAGGCCCGGCGCCACGAAGGCCCACACCTGGTAGAGCACCACCGGCAGCGCGATCAGGAAGGCCGCCATCAGCAGGATCTTCAGCGGCACGATGAAGGGCGAGATCACCGAGGTGGCGATCAGGGTCGCGCCCTTGGGCAACGTGGCCACCAGCGGCGCCGCCAGGATGTCGTAGAGGGCCGCCGGGCCCGGCCAGATGGCGAGGACGCCCGCCACCACGGCCACCGCGATGGTGGCTCGGATCAGCCGGTCGCGCAGCTCGACGAGGTGCGAGACGAAGGGCTGTTCGGTGCCGGCCAGCTCGTCTTCCGGTTCGTTCGGGGTTGTGGACATAGGGGAGCGGCCGCCGGCGCTGCTGCCGGCCCCGCTTTCAGTTGAACTTCTGCGGGCGGTACTTTGCCACACGCGCCGCGCCGGACAGCGCGCGGGTGCGCACGCCGCTGCGGGCCTTGTACCAGTGCGGCACGGCGCCCTGCTTCAGGCGCCACTTCTTCTTCGGGTGCTTGTACTCGGGGAAGGAGGGCGGCTCGTTCAGCGCGGTGTGGGCGGTGGAAGTGGCGTCCTCCCACTGCTTCTCGAAGTCGGCGGTGGCGGTGGAGACCGACTGTTCGACGTCGCGCGCCGCGCTCTCCACCGTCTCCTTCATCTTCTTGAGCTCGTCGAGCTCCATCGAGCGGTTGACCTCCGCCTTCACGTCGTTGACGTAGCGCTGCGCCTTGCCCAGGAGCGTGCCCACCGTGCGGGCCACGCGCGGCAGTTTCTCCGGGCCGATGACGATCAGCGCCACGGCGCCGATCAGCGCCATCTTGGAAAGGCCGAGGTCCAGCACCGAGGCCTTTTAGGACTTGTTGCGGGCTTCGACGTCGATGGTGGTCTTGTCGGCCGGGGCGGCCGACGGACCCTGCGACGCCGTCACCTGGTTCGCGGGCGGCACGGGGGTGTCCGGCTGGCTGCCGTCCTTCATGCCGTCCTTGAAACCCTTGACGGCGCCCCCGAGGTCCGAGCCGATGTTCTTCAGCTTCTTGGTGCCGAAAACCAGCACGACGATCAACAGCACGACCAACCAGTGCCAAATGGAAAAGGAACCCATGGATTACTCCTGTCTTACTGCTCGGATTCTAGTCGGGCAGGGGAAGTTCATCCCCTGTGGGAAATGCGCAGCCCCGGCGCTCAGCCCTTGAGCCACGGCCGCGGGCCGCCGATCACGTGGAAATGCAGGTGCGGCACTTCCTGGCCGCCGTCCTCGCCCGTGTTGCACACGAGGCGGAAGCCGCCTTCGGGGTACGGCCGGCAGCCCTCCTGCTTCGCCAGCCCGGGGACCAGGCTCATCAGCCGGCCCAGCATGGCGGCGTGGCGTTCTTCCACGTGCGCCATGGAGGTGATGTGCTCCTTGGGGATCAGCAGGAAGTGGACCGGCGCCCAGGGATGGATGTCGTGGAAGGCGAGGATCTCGTCGTCCTCGTGCACTTTCTTCGAGGGGATCTTCCCCTCGACGATCCTGCAGAAGACGCAGTTCGGGTCGTGGCTCATTCGCGGGCTCACTCGGGAAAGCGGTTGTCGTTGAAGCGCAGCCAGCCGCGCAGGCAGCGGTAGAGGTACCAGACGCCCACCGCGGTCCAGGCGATCGCACCGGGCAGGAACAGCAGGAACCACAGCGGCAGCGTGAGCAGCAGCCACAGCACCGTCCACCAGACGGTGCGGATCATGTAGTTGTGGTGCGCCAGGTACATCGGGTCGCGCTCGTCGCTGCGCTTGACGTAGTGGATCACCAGCGCGACCAGCGACAGGGTCCACGCGGTGAACGGGGACACCGTGTGCATGCCGTACAGGACGTGCATCACGGTGCGGTCGGCGGAGGTCTTGGCTTCGATCGTGTCCATGGCTGTTCCTTACTCGCCCTTGCCTTCGCGCTCGCGCGCCTTGCGCAGCGCCTTTTCCTCCAGGCCGGAGAGGCCCTCGCGCCGCTGCAGCTCGGCCACCACGTCGGCGGGCTTGAGGCCGTAGTGCGCCAGCGCGATCATGCAGTGGAACCACAGGTCCGCCACCTCGCCGACCAGCTTCGCGCGGTCCCCGCCGTGGTCGGCGTCCTTGGCCGCCATCACGACCTCGGTGGCCTCCTCGCCGATCTTCTTCAGGAAGGCGTCGGGGCCCTTGTGCAGCAGGCGCGCGACGTAGCTCGCGTCGGGGTCGCCGCCGTTGGCGGGCTTGCGGCTCTCGATGACATCGGCCAGGCGGGCCAGCGGGTCTGCGCTCATGGGGGGCTACTTGTAGATGCTGGAGGGGTCTTTTAAGACGGGTTCCACCGCCTGCCAGGCCCCGTCGCGGTAAAGCTGGAAGAAGCAGCTGTGGCGGCCGGTGTGGCAGGCGATCGAGGGGTCGTGCCCGAGCTGCGTCACCTTCAGCAGCAGCACGTCGTTGTCGCAGTCCATGCGGATCTCGTGCACCTGCTGCACGTGGCCGGACTCCTCGCCCTTGAACCACAGCTTGCCGCGCGAGCGGCTGAAATACACGGCGCGACCGAGTTCGGCGGTCTTCGCGAGCGCCGCGCGGTCCATCCAGGCGAACATCAGCACGTCGCCGGTGGACGCTTCCTGGGCGATCACCGGCACCAGGCCGTGCGCGTCCCACTTGACTTGGTCCAGCCAGTTCATCGGGGCATTGTCCCCCATCGCGGGCACCGCGGCCTCACTGGCGCACGGCGATGCCGCGCTC
>DASWUI010000855.1:0-3082 GCA_036401715.1 Ramlibacter sp.
CTCGCTGTCACTCTGCGCAGTGAAGGCGGCGCGCCGAGACAATCAAGGTAGGCATGCGCACTCCCAAGGCCAAGCTCCCGGGCTGAGCGGCCTGCCGCTGCGCGATGCAGTCTCGCCCTGGTCCGAACCAGGCGCCTTCAAGCACGGCCGCGCTGTCCGCGAATGGCGCCACCCGAGGGTCTCCCCCGCTGCCGTCAACCCCGATTGACGGCGCGCGGGGGCTGTCGGTAGGCTCCCCCGGTTCAACGCACCAACACAGGAGACACGATGCGTCTGTTGTCCAAACTCGTCCCCGGGCTCGTCCTGCTCTGCAGCATGTTCGCCTTCCCGGCGGCCGCGCAGTCCGACTGGCCGAACAAGCCGATCCGCTGGATCGTGCCCTATCCGCCCGGCGGCACCACCGACCTGCTGGCGCGCCTGATGGGACAGTACCTGTCGCAGAAGCTCGGGCAGCAGGTGATCGTCGACAACAAGGCCGGCGGCGGCAACAACATCGGCACCGAACAGTCCGTCAAGGCCGCTCCCGACGGCTACACGTGGCACCTGGTGAACCCGGCCAACGCGATCAATGCGACGCTCTACCCCAAGCTGAACTTCAACTTCCTCGAAGACATGCAGCCGGTGGCGGGCATCATCCGCGTGCCCAACGTCATGACGGTCACCAAGAACTTCCCGGCGAAGACGGTCGCGGAGTTCATCGACTACGCCAAGAAGAACCCGGGCAAGATCAACATGGCGTCCTCGGGCGCCGGCACCTCGGTGCACCTGTCGGGCGAGCTGTTCAAGTTCATGACCGGGATCGACATGAAGCACGTGCCCTACAAGGGGGCGGGCCCGGCCATCAACGACCTGATCGGCGGCCAGGTGGACGTGCTGTTCGACAACATGCCTTCCATCATCGGCCACATCCGCGGCGGCTCGGTGCGTGCGCTGGCCGTCACCAGCGCCCAGCGCTCGCCCGCGCTGGACGTGCCGACCGTGGCCGAGACGGTGCCGGGCTACGAGGCAAGCGCCTGGTTCGGGCTGTCGGTGCCCAAGGGCACGCCGCGGCCCATCGTGGACCGCATCAACCGCGAGGTGAATGCGGCCCTGGCCGATCCGGAGATGCGGGCCAAGCTGGCCAACCTCGGCGGCGTCCCCATCCCCGGCACGCCGGAGCAGTTCTGGGCGATCCACCGCATGGAAACGGAGAAGTGGGCGAAGATCGTCCAGTTCTCCGGCGCGAAGGTCGACTAGCCGGCTGCCCGGAGCTGCCGCATCGCCTGCGCGTAGCGGGCGGTGGGCGGTTCCAGGCCCACGTCGCGCCCGGCGACCACCACGCGCTGCATGCGTGGACCGGGCGACGAGAACACCAGCGCATCCAGCAGGTGTTCGTCCGTGACGCCCGCGAGAGCGGGCGTTTCCGTTTCCGGGACGATGAGGTCCGCCCGCCGCCCGAGGGCCAAGCCGCCGGCCGGCAGTCCCGCCGCGGCGCTCGCGCCGCCCAACGCGCCCTGCAGCAGCGCCGCGGCCGTGCTTTCCTGTCCGCTCGCTCGCGCGGCGACGTTGCGCCGGCGCAGCACGAGCCGCTGCGAATACTCGAGCAGGCGCAGCTCCTCGCACCAGCTGCGCGTGACGTGGCTGTCCGAGCCTATCGTCCAGCGGCCCGCCGCCGCGAGCCAGGTGGGCAGGTCGAACACGCCGTCGCCCAGGTTGGCCTCGGTGCTGGGGCACAGCACGATGGAGGCGCCGCAGCGCTGCACCTCCTGCAGTTCGGAGGCGCTCGCCTGCGTCGCGTGCACGAGGTTCCAGTGCGCGTCGGGACGCGCGTGCCGCAGCAGCCATTCGACCGGACGCAGCCGGTGGTGCCGCAGGCAGTCCTCGACTTCCTGCTGTTGCTCGGCGACGTGGATGTGCACCGGCAGGCCGGCGGCGCGGGCGGCGGTCGCGCACTCCTGCAAGGCGGCTTCGTCCACCGCGCGCAGCGAATGCAGCGCGAGGCCTGCGGTGATCCGCGCGTCGCCCGACTTGCGCACCGCCTGCGCGATGCGCAACACCGAATCCGGCGTGGAGGCGAAGCGGCACTGGTCCGGCCGCAGCCCGCGCGCGCCGAAGCCGGAGCGCATGTAGAGCGTGGGCAGCAGCGTCAGGCCGATGCCCGCCTGCCTCGCCGCGCGCACCAGCGCCAGCGACATTTCCAACGGATCCGCATAAGGCCTGCCGTCGGGGTCGTTGTGCAGGTAATGGAACTCGCACACCTGCGTGTAGCCGGCGGCCAGCAGCTCCGTGTAGAGGAAGGCGGCAATCGCCTCCAGCTGCTGCGGCGTGATCCGCAGCGCCACCGCGTACATGCGGTCGCGCCAGCTCCAGAAGTCGTCCCGGCCCGCCGTGCCGCGCTCGGTGAGCCCGGCGATCGCGCGCTGGAAGGCGTGGCTGTGTCCATCGATCATGCCGGGCAGGGCAGGGCCGGGCAGCGTCTCGGCGCCCGCGCGTTCGGCGGGCGGGCAGTCCTCGCGCACCTGCTGCCACAAGCCATCGTTGCCGGCGACCAGCAGGACGTCGCGCGCCCAGCGGCCGCCGACGAAGGCGAGCGGCGCATGGAAGCGGCGGCCCTCAGCCATGGAGCTTGCGGCAGGCAGCCAGCGCCGCCTCCACCATCTCGCGCACGACCGGCTGCACCTGCGCCGCTGCCGCTTCCTCGTAGTTCCAGGGCGGGGCTTCGCGCATGTAGAGGTACTGGCACATCTCCAGCTGCACGGCATGCACGTTCTCCGCGGGGCGGCCGTACTGGCGCGTGATGTAGCCGCCCTTGAAGCGGCCATTGACCACGTGCGTGAACGCGGGATGGCGGGCCGCCGCTGCCGCCACGGCCGCGGTCACGGAAGCATCGGCGCTCCGGCCGTCGGCGGTGCCGATGTTGAGGTCCGGCAGGCGGCCCTCGAACAGCCAGGGGATTTCCGCGCGGATGCTGTGCGCGTCCCACAGCAGCGCGAAACCGTGCGCCGCCTTCAGCCGGGCGATCTCTTGCTGCAGCGCCTGGTGGTAGGGCTCCCACCACGTGGCGCGCCGCCGCGCCTTCTCCTCGCCGGACGGCACGAAGCCC
>DASWUI010000856.1:0-2788 GCA_036401715.1 Ramlibacter sp.
GAGGGCCGCTACAAGGACATGGGCTACGTGAAGAACATCACGGCCCATTACCGCCGGCTGTTCGACGGGCTGATCGAGGCGCGCGAGGGTTCGGACGACCCGCTCGCGCGCGCCTCCAGCGGCCGCACCACCTTCACCTTCACGCCGGATCCCGACCAGAACTTCAATCGCGAGTTCACCGACTACTTCGTCAACGGCCGCAAGGACGACATCGGCGCCTTCGACTCGCCCAAGAACCCGGGGCGCGAGATCGGCTGGGTCGCCAAGGCCGGCGCGGACTGGATCGAGCTGGAACTGGACGACCCGCAGGCACGGCTGCACAACGGCGACGGGCTGTGCTACTTCGACCTGCAGAAGGAACTGGTGGGCGTGGCGATCAACCGCGCCGAGGCGCTGCCCAGGCCAGGGAGCTGGAAGGTCTGGCCCAAGGACCCGGTCGCCGGCATGCGCGACCTGCGCAAGGGCACCCGCATCAACCGCAACCGCGACATGGACTGGGTGCGCACGCTGGAGAGGAAATCCAGCGATCGCCGCATCGGCGTCTGGGCGGCGCTGGCCGAAGCGCCCGAGGGCTTCCTGCTGCGCCTGACCGACGAGGACGGCTTCACCGGCGAGGCCTCCGCCGCCTGGCCCCGGGAGGCCGCGCGCGACGCCGACAAGGCGCTGGCCGGCCTGCGCGAGCACCTGGGCCGCTTCGGCAACACGATCTTCGCGCCCATCGACCTGCAGGTGGAGCTGTCGCAGCCCTGGTTCGTCCCGCCCTCGCTGGTCAACAGCCTGCGGCGCGACGCGGTCGCGGCCCTGGAGCATGCGCGCGCCGCCGGCTACCGGCGCCCGCAGCGGGGCCAGCCGGTGGAGCCGCCCGTGCCCTACCCGGAAGACACCCTCACCTACCTCGCCAACGTCTTCAACCACAAGGCGCGCGACTTCTACGCGAAGCACGGCGTCCGGGTGATCGGCGCCGCCTACGAGAGCCACGAGGAGGAAGGCGAGGTCAGCCTCATGATCACCAAGCACTGCGTGCGCTGGTCCATGAGCCTGTGCCCCAAGCAGGCCAGGGGCGTGGTGGGGGTCAAGGGCACGATCAAGGCCGAGCCGCTGCAGTTGATCAACGGCAGCGAGAAACTCACGCTGCGCTTCGACTGCAAGCCCTGCGAGATGCACGTGGTCGGCCGCATGAAGAAGTCGGTGCTGAACCAGCAGGCGCGCGAGGCGCAGGTGCTGCCCCTGAAGTTCTACCGCACCCGCCCCGCGAAGCACCCCGGCCAGGCTTGACGCCTCTCAACCCCGGGCCTGCCGGCGCGGGGATACTCGGGCCCATGGAGAGCCCAACACCGCAAACGAGCCACGACTGGCACCTGCGCGAAGCCGACGAGGTCGCGCGGGCGCATGGCGTGGACACGCGGCTCGGACTGGACCTGGAGGAGGTGCAGACGAGGTCCCGCCGCCACGGCCCCAACGAGCTGCCGGCGGCGCCGCCGCGCAGCCTGGCGGGCCTCGTCGCCGAACAGTTCCGGGACCTGATGATCCTCGTCCTGATCGGCGCGGCGCTGCTCTCGGGCGTGCTCGGCGACTGGATCGACACGGTCGTCATCGTCGTCATCATCGTCCTGAACGCCGCGATCGGCGTGGTGCAGGCCTGGCGCGCGGACCGTGCGCTGGCCGCCTTGCGCAAGCTTGCGGCGGCGCAGGCCGTGGTGGTGCGCGCCGGCAGCACGCACAAGGTGGCCGCGCACGAGCTGGTGCCGGGCGACGTCGTGCTGCTGGAAGCCGGCAACCAGGTGCCCGCCGACCTGCGCCTGATCGAGGCGGCGCAGCTGCGCGTCGACGAATCGGCCCTCACCGGCGAATCGGTCACCGTTGCCAAGCAGACCGGCATCCCGGACGGCGAACTGCACGCGCTCGGCGACCGCCTCAACATGGCCTTCAAGGGCACCACGGCGACCCAGGGACGCGGGCGCGGGCTGGTCGTGGCGATCGGCCGGTCCACCGAGCTGGGCAAGATGGCCGGGCTGCTCGCGGAGGGCGGCTGGGAACCGACGCCGCTGCAGCGCCGCCTGGGGGTGTTCGGCAAGCGGCTGGCCATCGCGGTGCTGGTGGTGTGCGCGATCGTGTTCGTGGTCGGACTGATGCGGGGCGAGCCGCCGCTGCTGATGCTGCTCACCGCCGTCAGCCTGGCCGTGGCCGGGATCCCGGAGGCGCTGCCCGCCGTCATCACGGTGCTGCTGGCGCTCGGTGCCCGCCGCATGGTGGAGTTCAATGCCCTGGTGCGCCGGCTCGCGTCCGTGGAGACGCTGGGTTCCGTCACCTGGGTGTGCTCGGACAAGACCGGCACGCTCACCCAGAACCGCATGCGGGCGGAGATCGCCGCGCCGGGCCACGGCGATCCCTGGCACGCGGGCGGCAACGCCGCGCCCGCGGCCTCCGAGCTCCTGCGCGCCGCCACGCTGTGCAACGACGCGCAACGCGCGCCCGAGGGCGGCTGGCAGGGCGACCCGACCGAAACCGCGCTGGCCGAACTCGCCGCCAGCGCCGGCCTGCAGCGCGATGCACTCGACGCGGAACTGCCCCGCGTGGGCGAGCAGCCGTTCGATTCGGTCCTCAAGCGCATGACCACCTACCACCGGGCGACGGACCGCGTGGTGGCCTACACCAAGGGGGCGCCCGAGACGGTGATCCCGCTGTGCCACGCCACCTGGCAGGCCGATGCCGCCCGCCCGCTCGACGCGGCGGCGTGGACGCGCCAGGCCGAGGCGCTCGCGGCCCAGGGCCTGCGCGTGCTGGCGCT
>DASWUI010000857.1:0-3864 GCA_036401715.1 Ramlibacter sp.
CCTCCCTATGCCCGGTTATTCCGATCCCGGATTCGACACCCTGGCCCTGCATGCGGGCGCGGCGCCCGACCCCGCCACCGGCGCCCGCGCGGTGCCGATCCACCTGAGCACGTCCTTCGTGTTCGAGTCCAGCGACCACGCGGCGGCGCTGTTCAACCTGGAGCGTTCCGGCCACGTCTACTCCCGCATCAGCAACCCGACCAACGCGGTGCTGGAGCAGCGGGTGGCGGCGCTGGAAGGCGGCATCGGCGCCATCACCACCGCCAGCGGGCAGGCGGCGCTGCACCTGGCGATCGCCACCCTCATGGGCGCCGGCTCGCACATCGTCGCCAGCACCGCCCTGTACGGCGGCTCGCAGAACCTGCTGCACTACACGCTGAGCCGCTTCGGCATCGCAACCACCTTCGTCAAGCCGGGCGACATCGACGGCTGGCGCGCGGCGATCCGCCCGGAAACGAAACTGCTGTTCGGCGAGACCGTGGGCAACCCGGGGCTGGACGTGCTGGACATCCCCACCGTCTCCGCGATCGCGCACGACGCGGGCCTGCCCTTGCTGGTGGATTCCACTTTCACCACTCCTTACCTGATGAAGCCCTTCGACCTGGGCGCGGACCTCATCTACCACTCGGCGACCAAGTTCCTCTCGGGCCACGGCACCGTGATCGGCGGCGTGGTGGTGGACGGCGGCAGCTTCGACTGGGAGCGCTCGGGGCGCTTCGCCGAGCTCACCGCGCCGTACGAGGGCTTCCACAACATGGTGTTCAGCGAGGAGTCCACGGTCGGCGCCTTCCTGCTGCGCGCGCGCCGCGAAGGCCTGCGCGATTTCGGCGCCAGCATGAGCCCGCACACCGCCTGGCTGATCCTGCAAGGCATAGAGACGCTGCCCCTGCGCATGGAAAGGCACATGAGCAACACGCGCAAGGTGGTGGAGTTCCTGGCGGCGCAGCCCTTCGTGGAGCGCGTGGGCCACCCCATGCTGGAATCGCACCCGAGCCATGCGCTGGCGCAGAAGCTGCTGCCCAAGGGCGCCGGCTCGGTCTTCAGCTTCGACCTGAAGGGCAGCCGCGAGCAGGGCAAGAAGTTCATCGAGACGCTCAAGCTGTTCAGCCACCTGGCGAACGTGGGCGACTGCCGCTCGCTGGTGATCCACCCCGCCAGCACCACCCATTTCCGCATGACCGACGAGGCACTGCGCAGCGCCGGCATCGGCCCCGGCACCATCCGGCTGTCCATCGGCCTGGAAGACCCGGACGACCTGATCGACGACCTCAAGCGCGCGCTGAAGGCGGCGGAGAAGGCCTGATCGTCACGACAAGAGACAGAAAGAGGAGTTTGCATGGGCATGTTCCTGAACGTCCGCGGCGCCAAGACCTTCTGCTACACCGGCGGCAAGCCCTTCGACGCGGCGAAACCCACGGTCGTCTTCATCCACGGGGTGCTGAACGACCACAGCGTGTGGATCCTGCAGACGCGCTACTTCGCGCACCACGGCTGGAACGTGCTGGCCCTGGACCTGCCGGGCCACTGCAAGAGCGAGGGCGAGCCGCCGAAGACGGTGGAGGAAGCGGCCGACTTCGTGCTGGCGCTGCTGGATGCCGCGCAGGTGCAGAAGGCGGCGCTGGTGGGCCACAGCTTCGGCTCGCTGGTGGCCCTCGAGGCCGCGGCGCGCGCGCCCGAACGCATCACGCACCTGGCGATGGTGGGCGTCGCCTTCCCCATGAAGGTGTCCCCGACCCTGCTGGACAACTCGCAGAACGCGCCCATGAAGGCGATCGAGATGGTCAACGTCTATTCGCATTCCATGATGGCGCCGCCGCCGTCCGCGCTGGGCCCGGGCACCTGGCTGCATGGCGGCTCGCGCGCGCTGATGCGGCGCGTGCTGGCCAGCAACACCCGGGTGAACGTGTTCCACCGCGGCTTCGTGGCGTGCGACAGCTATGCCGGCGGCGACGCGGCCATCGAGAAGGTGAAGTGCCCCGTGCTGTTCCTGCTGGGGCGCAACGACGCGATGACGCCGCCGAAGGCCGCCCACTCGCTGCAGCAGAAGGCGAAGAACGGCAGGACGGTGGTGCTCGAGGCCGGCCACCAGATGATGACCGAGGCGCCGGACGCGGTGCTGTTCGCGCTGCGCGACTTCCTCAAGGGCTGAAAGGATGCAGGTCACGCCTCCCATGAGCCCCGCACGCGCGCGCGAGATCGCCGCGTCCTTCGACCTGCGCGCGCTGCCCGCGGATTTCTACGCCAATCCCTTCCCGGTGTACGCGGCGCTGCGCGAGAGCGCGCCCGTGAAGAAGATGCCGGACGGCTCCTGGTTCCTCACGCGCTACGCCGACCTGGTGGCGGTGTACCGCGACGCGCAGGTGTTCAGCTCGGACAAGAAGGTGGAGTTCACGCCCAAGTACGGCGCGGGCTCGCCCCTGCTGGAGCACCACACGACCAGCCTGGTGTTCAACGACCCGCCGCTGCACACGCGCGTGCGCAAGCTGATCATGGGCGCGCTCACGCGCCGTGCCATCGCGGACATGGAGCCGGGCCTGATCCTGCTGGTGGAGACGCTGCTCGACGGCATCGAGGCGAAAGGCGGCGGCGACCTGGTCGAGGACTTCGCCTCCGCCATTCCCGTGGAGATCATCGGCAACCTGCTGGCGGTGCCGCGCGACGAACGCGAACCGCTGCGCGGCTGGTCGCTGGCGATCCTGGGCGCGCTGGAGCCCAGGCTCACGAAGGAGCAGGAGGACCTGGGCAACCGCAGCGTGCTGGAATTCCTCGACTACCTGAAGGTGCTGGTGGCGGACCGCCGCCGCAACCCGGGCGATCCGGAGCACGACGTGCTGACGCGGCTGATCCAGGGCGAAGCGAGCGGCGAGAAGCTCTCGGAAACGGAGCTGCTGCAGAACTGCGTGTTCATCCTCAATGCGGGGCACGAGACGACGACCAACCTGATCGGCAATGCGCTGGTGGCCCTGGAAGAGTGGCCGCAGGAAAAGGCGAAGCTGCTGCGCGCGATCGGCACGCAGCCGGACTGGGACGCGCTGGAGCCGGCGATGACCCTGGCGGTGGACGAGTTCCTGCGCTTCGAGTCGTCGAACCAGCTGGGGAACCGGCGCGCCTTGCAGCCGGTGGAAGTCGGCGGGGTCGCGCTGCCGGAGGGAGCGCTGGTGACGCTGTGCATCGGGGCCGCCAACCGCGATCCGGCGCAGTTCGCGAACCCGGACGTGCTGGACCTCGCCCGCGAGAACAACCGGCACCTCGCCTTCGGCTTCGGCATCCACCAGTGTGCCGGGCTGAGCCTGGCGCGGCTGGAGGGGCGGGTCGCGATCGGGAGGTTCCTGGCGCGGTTTCCGCGGTACCGGTTGACGCAGATGCCGACGCGGGGTGGCCGGGCGAGGTTCAGGGGCTTCCTGGAGGCGCCGTTCGCGGTGGAGTGAGGGTGGCGCCGAACCGCGACACCGCGCCCTACAAGACGTCCTTCAAATACACCGCCGACAACCTCCCCGTCTGCCACAACTTCGCCGTGGCCTCCGATGCCGGCAACAGCAGGTGCCGCATCAGCGGCTCCAGCGCGGTCGACTGTTCATCGGCCAGCAGCACGTAGCGCGTGCCGTCCTCGTCCTCCAGCTCGTTCAGCCGGCCGATCCAGTCCAGCTGCACCAGCGTCTGCAGCACCGGCTCGAGCTGCAGCACGTCCACTTCCATCACGTTCGCCAGCTCGCGGGCGCTCAGGCCCCGGCGCGCACCCGAGCGCGCCCCGTGCAGGTGCTTGAGCACCTCCAGCGCCAGCTGGAACTGCCAGCCGTGCCCGCCCCCCCGCCGGCGGGGCCCGGCCAGCAGGCTGGGCAGGTAGGCGGCGACCACGGCGCCGAA
>DASWUI010000858.1:0-4527 GCA_036401715.1 Ramlibacter sp.
GGAGTGCCGGAGAGCCTCCTTCAGCAGGACGCGCACGAGCAGGTGGAGCATGAGCTGGAGGAAGTAGCCCAGCACGAACAGCTGGCCGAGCAGCAGGCGCGAGAAACTCTCGGCCTGCTTGGTGAGGAAGCCCAGGGCGATCAGGAGGAAGAACGTGAGCGACCAGGCTTCCAGCAGGTCCACGGCCTTGCGCGTGAGGTTGGTGTTCTTGCGGTAGATGGCGAACAGGTCATACAGAATCCCCATCGTGCACAGCAGCAGGAACACGAAGACCGTGTACTGCGCGGTGAGCGCGCCGATGTGGCCGGTGATCAGCACGTAGCACAGGGCCACGACCGCCGTGCCATCCAGCAGGCAGAGCAGGTCCGCCATGCTGCTGCGCCGCTGCATCAGCGCGGGCTTCGGCAGGACGCGCTCCTCCATGGTGCGAAGCTCAGTGCGGGACGAAGGCACCCATGCGCGGCGCGGCGGCGCGCACGAACTCCACCAGGCGGGCGTCGGCGGCGCGGATGTCCTCGTTGCGCGCGATATCCGTGATCACGCGCACCAGCGCACCGTCGGTGCGGTTGCGCACGATGGCATCGCGCAGGAGGTACCACTTCATGGCGTACTCGCTGGCGATGCGCCGGCCGCGCTGGTCGAACCAGTAGTACACCAGGGCGCGTTCGCCGGCGTTGTCGATCACGACCCGCACCACGCCCAGCGGCGACCCGTCGCGCAGCGGCACGCTCACGGTGCCCAGGTCCGAGATCACCCAGCCGCCGCCCGGGATGCACACCTGCGGCGAATGGGGGGACACGCCCTTGCGCTGGGATGCGTAGTAGGCGGCGTAGAAATTCACGCGCTGCCCCTGCGTCCCGCGGTAATCGGCCAGCACGTAGTCCTGGAACCCGAGGGCACGCTCCACCTCGATCGGCAGGGAGGATTCCATGGCCTGCCAGCTCTCCAGCTCCGCCGGGAACAGCCGCAGGGACGTCCGCTGCGGCTTCACCTCCTCGCGCCCGCCCACCACCTGCACCGACACGAAGGCGGCCAGCAGCAGCGGCACGGTCGCCAGCAGCGGGCCCGGTCGGCGCGCATGCCCGCCGCCGGAGGGGGGCACCGGGTGCACCGGCGGCAGCTCCTGCACCGCGACGATGCTCCTGCGCTGCGTGAATCGCTCGATCAGCATGATCTCGCCGACCAGGATGAGCTGGCAGACGATGAAGATGATCCAGCCTTCGAAGGAGTGCAGGAAACCTTCGGCCATGCCGGTGCCCCAGCGCTCCACCAGCACCCCGACGATGGCGATGCGGGCGCTGTTGGTCGCCACCGTGATCGGCACGGTCGACGCGACCAGCAGCACCCGCCAGCGCAGGGCCGCGGGGTACATGTAGGCCATGAGGAAGCCCACGCTCAGCAGCGGATACAGGTACCTCAGGCCGCTGCAGGCCTCGATGACCTGCAGCCGGTAGCTGCCCAGGTCGATGACGTTGCCTTCGAGGTGGACGGAGTAGTCGAACGCGCGCAGGATCGCCACCCCGAACTGCGACGACATCAGCTGCAGCCGCCAGGTCAGCTGCGACTCGACGAAGTAGGGCATGGGGATCGCGAACAGCAGCAGGCCGATGGGCAGCAGCGTCAGGCGCAGCAGCGACGATCCTCCATAGCACAGCACCGCCCCGACCAGGAACACCAGGAACGCGAGCTGCACCAGGATCATGATGGCCGAGAGCTCGCCCAGCAGCAGCATGGCGGCACCCGCCGCGATCGCGGCAAAGCCCCAGGCGGAAGGCCGCCCCCTGCTTTCGACGAGCGCCCGCCGGCGGCGCCACAGCAGCCACAGCGAGATCAGGGGGATGAAGTAGCCATGGCTGTACTCTTCCTGCCGGTGCCAGCGGTGCGCCAGGTCGGCCAGGCCGCCGAAGGATGCGAGGAACGCGAACACCCCCGCCAGCAGCAGCAGGATCTCGGGCAGGCCGGGTCGCAGCGTGGGCCGCGCGGCGGACGCGATGCCGGCCGGCGCGAACAGCGCGAGCCGGAGGCGGTGGGACAAGGTATCGGTAGGCGGTGGCACTCGACAGGCTTCCGGCGGGTGAAATTACAGAAACGGCCGCGGGTCCACAACGGCCCGAAGGAATCATTCGCGGGCCGCGTGCTGCCGGCTGGTGCGCACCCATTCGCGCTGGCGCCGCACCACGAAGCTGGCGTACACGGGCAGCTTGCGCAGGACGTACGCGGGAGCGCGCAGCAGCTCGTGCAGGCCGACCCAGCGCCGGCCCACGGTCCACCACATCAGGAGGACGGCGGCGGCAAACGCGAGCAGCGAGGCGGTGGCCACGGCCACCGCCGGTCCCCCACCCCGCTGGTCGGCCGCCGTCCACGCCGCGACGCCGCACGCGAGCAGCACCAGGATCGCCAGCAGCGCCAGCGGCGGCACCAGCAGGTCCAGCGCCAGCGCCAGGTTGCCGATGCGGCCCGGGCGCCAGGCACCGGCCAGCAGCCGCGGAACCCCCGCGAGGATCATCGAGAGGTGCCCATGCTCCCACCGCCGCCGCTGCGATTCCAGGGCGCAGCGCTGCTCGGGAAACGCGCTCACCACGCGGGCCTCGGGGCAGAAGCGGGGAGCGTGGCCCGCCGCGGCCAGCTTCACTCCCAGCTGCAGGTCCTCGGTGAGGTGCCCGCTCGCGAGTTCGACGCCGGCGATGCACGGCCATGGGAACGCCATGCCCGATCCCATCAGCTGGCAGGGCAAGCCGAGGCTCGCGAGGCCCAGCGGCCGCAGCTGGTTCTTCACGGCCCAGGCAAAGGCCGCCATCCTCACCTGCAGGGAGCCGCCGGGCGGCGCCACCATCATGTACGAGCCCTGCACCGGTTCGCCCAGCCGCGCCGCCGTCGCGGCGAGCAGGTCCAGCGCACCGGGCGCCGCAATGCAGTCGGCGTCCAGGACGATGACCACCGCGGGCGGGGCCTCCTCCAGATGCTCGACCCCGAAGGCGAGCGCATGGCCCTTGCCCCGCAGGAGAGGGTCGTGCCGCTCCACCACCTCGGCTCCGGCGGCTCGCGCCTGGTCCGCCGTCCGGTCGGAGCAGTTGTCCGCCACGACCAGCAGCCGCGCCGCCGCCGCGAGCTGCCGGCGAGCCGCGGCGATGGTGGGCTGGATGGTGCCCTCCTCGTCGTGCGCCGGCACCAGCACCACGTAGGACGGGACCTCCCCGGGCGGCTGCCCGCGGGGCGGGCGACGCATCGCCCTCCACCCCGCCAGCACCTCCAGCAGCAGGACGAACACCGGGATGGCCACACAGAAAATCCACGCAAGGCCGAGGGCCTGCAGCAGGGCGTTCACGACGCGCCCTCGAACAGGCGCATCAGCTTGCGCGCGCTCGCGATCGCCGAGTGCCTGCGGTGCACGCGCTCGCGGCCGCTGCGCCCCATCGCGTCCAGGCGGGAAGCACTCGACTGCAGCAGCTCCGTCCAGGCCTGCACCAGCGCGCGGCAGTCCCCCGGCGGCACGACCCAGCCCTCGGCCCCATCGCGCACCAGCTCCGGAATGCCTGCCACCTGCGTGGTGATCACGGGGCGGGCCAGCGCCATCGCCTCCATGATCACCACGGGCAGGCCCTCCGCGAAACTCGGCAGGACCAGGCCGCGCGAGGCGAGAAGCAGGGAGCGGACCTCGTCGCCGCTCACCCAGCCCGTGATCCGCACGCGCCCGCGCAGGCCGTAGTCGTCGATCAGGCGCTCCAGCTCGGCACGCATTTCGCCGTCGCCGGCGAGCACGAGTTCGAATTCCGCCCCCCGAGCGGCGAGTTCGCGCGCGGCGGCAAGCAGCAGCGCCTGCCCCTTCTGTTCGCACAGGCGCCCCACGCAGACCACCATGCGCGATTCCGGCGCGATCGGCTGCGGCTCGTGCGCGAAGTCCTCGTCCAGCCCGCAGCGAACCACCTTCACCTTGGACCAGTGGGCCTGCGGGATCCAGCGGTAGACCTGGCTGCGCCCGAAGGAGCTGACCGCCGCCACGAAAGCGGCGCGCTGCGCCTTGTCCCCCAGGTGGAGCCCGGCGGGCATGTCGAACTCCTCCGGCCCGTGCACCGTGAACGAGAACGGCGGCCCGCCCAGTTCGGCGCAGAGCATCGCCACCTCCGCGGAGTTGGTTCCGAAATGCGCGTGCACGTGGCTGACGCCCTCGCGTCGCGCCAGTTCGCGCAGCCGGCAGGCCTGCGCCAGGTAGGCCAGGTGCACCGGCCAGGGCCGCGGCGCCATCCGCGCCATGCCGGCCGCGCGGCGGGCTGCGCGCAGGAAGCGCAGGGGCGAGGACGCGAAGACCCGCAGCGCGGAAGCCACGAGCGGCGCCAGGCCCCCGCGCAGCAGGTAGTGCGTCTTCGTCCGCTCGGCCTGGTCGGCCGCATCCACCAGCGTGTCGCCCCAGCCGCGCGAGGCGACGCGGAACACCGATGCGCCCAATGTCTCGAGCGCGCGGATCTCCCGGCGGATGAAGCTGTGGCTCACCTTGGGATACTGGTTGACCAGGTAGGCGACTCGCATCCG
>DASWUI010000859.1:0-4782 GCA_036401715.1 Ramlibacter sp.
CGCCTACCGCATGCTCGGCGTGCGCGCGGACGCCGAGGACGTGATGCAGGACGCGTGGTTGCGCTGGCGCGAGGCGGACCATGCGTCGCTGCAGTCCGCGGAGGCGTGGCTGGTGACGGTGGTGACGCGCCTGGCCATCGACCGCCTGCGGGCCGCGAGGACCGAGCGCGAGGCGTACGTCGGCGATTGGCTGCCCGAGCCGATCGTGGAAGCCGACGAACGCACGCCCGAGTCGCTGGCGGAGTTCGCCAGCGACGTCTCGGTGGCCTTCCTCCACGTGCTGGAGCGGCTCGGGCCGGAGGAGCGCGCGGCCTTCCTGCTGCGGCAGGTGTTCGACTACGAGTACGGCGAGGTCGCCGAGATGCTGGGCAAGCGCGAGCCGGCGGTGCGGCAGATGGTGCACCGCGCGGCCGAGCGCGTGCGGCAGGAGCGGCCCCGCTTCTGCGTGCCCGCCGAGAAGCACCGGGACCTGCTGCGCAAGTTCATGGCCGCGGCCCAGAGCGGCCAGCGCGCCGCCATCCGCGCGCTGCTGGCCGACGACGTGCTGAGCCTCGGCGACGGCGGCGGCAAGGCCGCATCGGTACCGGGCGGGCTGCGCGGCGGCGAGCGCGTGACCAACCTGTACTGGGCGCATGCGCTGCGCCTCGGTGCGCGCCTGGAATACCGCATCGCCACCGTCAACGGCGAGCCGGGGCTGCTGCGCTACGTGGACGGCCGGCTGGAGACCGTCAGCGCGGTGGAGACGGATGGCGAACGCATCGTGGCGATCTACGCCGTGCGCAATCCGGACAAGCTGGCGAACGTGCGGGCCTGAGGGCTGTCACAAGCCGGGCGCTCCGGACGTCTAGGGAGGGAGGAACGCAGCAAGCGTCCTTCCTTTCAACCTGAAACCCCGGAGACCCCATGTCCGCTCGCCTCGATTACCACGCCCTCGCCCCCAAGTCCGCCCGCGCGCTCGGGCAACTGTCCCATGCCGCCGGCAGCGCTCTGGACAAGCGGCTGAAGGAGCTGGTCAACCTGCGCATCAGCCAGATCAACGGCTGCGCGTTCTGCATCGACATGCATTGGGCGGACCTGCTCAAGCAGGGTGTGGAGCCGCGGCGCGTGAACGCGGTGGCGGGCTGGCGCGAGGCGCATCGCTTCTTCGACGAGAAGGAGAGGGCGGCGCTGAACTGGGCGGAAGCCGTCAACGCCATTCCGCAGCGCACGCCCGGCGATGGGGATTTCGAGGCGGTGAAGCGGCACTTCAGCGATGCGGAGATCGCGGAGCTGACGTTCAGCGTGACGGCGATCCGGGCGTGGAACATGCTGAATGCGAGCTTCCACGTGCAGGTCCCGGAGACACCGTTCACGGTCGGCTAGGGCGTCCCGGCGCAACCGCCGAGTCGGACGGCGGCCCACAAGGGATTCAGAGCGGGGCGGACACGGCGGCGCGCCCCGCCGCGCCTAAGCTCTGCGGACAGGCCCATCCATGCCGGACCGTCCGCCGCCCGCCCCCGTGCCGGGCCCCGACCAGGGCCCGTCGGAGGAGCGCATGCGCTCCATCGTCGACCACGTCGTCGACGGCATCATCAGCATCGACGGGCACGGCACCATCACCACCTTCAACCGGGCGGCCGAGCGCATCTTCGGCTATGCGACGGAGGAGGTGATCGGGCGCAACGTGCGCATGCTGATGCCGGAGCCCTTCCGTGGCGAGCACGACACCTACATCGGCAATTACCTGCGCACCGGCGAGGCCAGGATCATCGGCACCGGGCGCGAGGTGGCCGGGCGCCGCAGCAACGGCGAGGTGTTCCCGATGGAGCTGGCCATCAGCGAGTTCCAGGTGGACGGCCGCCGCCATTTCACGGGCATCGTGCGCGACATCACCGAGCGCAAGAACGCGGAGGCGGCGCGCAGGGAGGCCGAGGAGCGGATGCGCTCGGTGGTGGACAACGTGGTGGACGGCATCATCACCATCGATGCGGCCGGCGCCATCCAGTCCTTCAACCCGGCGGCGGAGCGGCTGTTCGGGTACGCGTGCGAGGAGGTGCTGGGGCGCAACGTCAACATCCTGATGCCGCAGCCCTACCGCCAGCAGCACGACGGCTACGTCGCCAACTACCTGCGCACCGGGCACGCCCGCATCATCGGCATCGGGCGCGAAGTGGTGGGGCAGCGCAAGGACGGCTCGGTGTTCCCCATGGAGCTGGCGGTCAGCGAGTTCCACATGTGCGATCAGCGCTTCTTCACCGGCATCGTGCGCGACATCACCGAGCGCAAGCGGCTGGAGGCGGAGCTGCGCCAGCGCCTCGACGAGCTGGCCGATGCGGACCGGCAGAAAAACGAGTTCCTCGCCATGCTGGGCCACGAGCTGCGCAATCCCCTGGCGCCCATGCGCAATGCGCTGCACATGCTCAAGTCCGAGAAGTCGACCACGACCATGCGGGACCGCGCGCGCGACATCATGGAGCGGCAGCTGGACCACATGGTGCGGCTGGTGGACGACCTGCTGGACGTGTCGCGCATCGTGCGCGGCAAGGTGGAACTGCAGACGGCCGCCATCGACCTGCGCGAGCCGGTCCGGCGCGGCCACGAGACGGCGCTGCCCGTGCTCGATGCGCACGGCCACGAGGTCGCCATGGAGTTGCCGCGGGCGCCGGTGTGGGTGGAGGGCGACATGGTGCGGCTGTCCCAGGTGGTGGCCAACCTCCTGACCAACGCCGCCAAGTACACCGGTTCCGAAGGGCAGATCGCGCTGGCGCTGCGCACCCAGGGCGACGTGGCGACGCTGACGGTGGAGGACACCGGCGCGGGGATCCCGCCGGAACTGCTGCCGCGGATGTTCGACCTGTTCGTGCAGGGCGACCGCACGCCGGAACGCGCGCAGGGCGGCCTGGGCATCGGCCTGACGCTGGTCAGGCGCCTGGTGGACATGCACGGGGGAACCGTGGTCGCGGAAAGCGGCGGGCTGGGGCAGGGCAGCCGGTTCACGGTCACGCTGCCGGTGGCGCCGGCGCTGCAGGCGCCGCAGCCGGGCTGGATGAGGGACGCGGCCCCGGCCCGCGGCGAGCCGCGCGTGCTGGTGGTGGACGACAACGTCGATGCCTGCGAGAGCATCGCCATGATCCTGCAGACCTTCGGCTACGCCACCCTGTGCCTGTACGACGGCCCCTCCGTGCTGCCGACCGCGCAGCAATGGGTGCCGGACGCCATCGTCCTGGACATCGGCCTGCCCGGCATGAGCGGGCTGGAGGTGGCGGCGCAATTGCGCGGCCAGGAGCCGTTCGCGCGCGTCCCGCTCCTTGCGCTCACCGGCTACGGGCAGGCCGAGGACCGCCGCCGCTCCACCGAGGCCGGTTTCGACCTGCACCTGACCAAGCCGGTGGAGCCCGCCAGGCTGCTGCAGGCGCTGGCGCAGGTGCTGGCCGGGCAGGCGGCCTGATTCCCTGGCGGCGGCCCCGGCGGAATCGTCCATGCCGGCAATGGGCCACAGCCGCGCCCGCCGGGGTACTGGGCTGTACCGTCCGTCTTGGTCGCGCGTCCGGCACGAGGCGCCCGCGCGGCGGGCCGACTAGCATCGCCGCATCTTCAACACCAGCGCATCGAGGATGCGATCGTCGTGGGAGTGATCGATACCTGGTTGGCGGCCGCCGGCGCGGCCCTGCTCTCCGCCGCGGTCCTGTACCTGTTCCGGCGCCGCCGCGGCCACGAGGTGGAGCGCGACGTCGTCCGGCTCGCTTCGCACATCGTGGCGGTCGCGGACACGGTGGAGGCCGACCTGGCGCGCGTGGCCGGCGAGCCGGGGTTCACCAGGTTCGCCAACCGCTGCCGCGAATGCAGCGAGCGCGCGCACGGCGCGCTGCAGCTCGGCCGGGCGCTGCGGGCCGTGGAGATCGAGAGCCTCACCGGCACCTTGCTGATGCTGCACGACGACCACCGGCGGATGGTGGACCTGCGCTCCGAGCTCGACCGCGCGCTCGGCGCCTGGCTGGACGCCCGCGGCGGCGACGGCCCCCAGGTCTTCAGGTTCGTGCGGCCCCGCCGCTCGGGCTGGCCCAGCAGCGCCTTCCACACGCGGCCGTCCACCTTCGGCTGAGCGCTTCCGGCTCCCGCTGCGCGCAGCGGCGCTGCGCGGCAGGCGACACTCGGGGAGCATGAGCAGACTTCAAGCCGAGCAGCAGCGCCTCTTTCCCGAGGGCACGGGGCGCGCCATGGTGCTGGAACTGGCCGGGCCGGGCGCCTGGGAGGCGCTCGCCAGGGTGTGGCAAGGCGTGCAGGCCGACCTGCAGCTGCCCCCGCCCGCGATCGCCGTGTCCGGCACCGATGGCTACCAGCTGTGGTTCTCCTTCGCGCAGCCGGTGCCCGCCGCCCAGGCGACGACCTTCCTCGAAGGGCTGCGCAGGCGCTACCTGGGCGAGATCGAGCCCGCGCGCATCCGCACGAGTCCGTCGGCCGATGGCACGCATCCCGTGAGGCTGCCTCCGCTGCAGGTGGAGGAGGGTCACTGGTCCGCCTTCGTCACCGAGGACCTGGCCGCGGTGTTCGGCAGCGAACCGTGGCTGGACCTGCCGCCCACGCCGGATGCGCAGGCGGAGCTGCTGTCGCGCGTGCACAGCGCGCAGCCCGCCGACCTGGCGCGCGCGCTGGAGCGGCTCGCGCCGGCCGCTGCGCCGTCCCCCGCCCCGCCCGCTGCCGCGACCGGCAGGGCCAGCGAGCAGGATCCCAGGAGCTTCCTGCTCGGGGTCATGAACGACGGCACCGTCGAACTGGGCTTGCGCATCGAAGCGGCGAACGCCC
>DASWUI010000860.1:0-2452 GCA_036401715.1 Ramlibacter sp.
ACACCCACGTCGGCGGCTGCGACGACCTGATCGCGCTGGACGGCCGCGGCGGCCTCGTGCCGCTCCTCAACGGCGCGCCCGGCTGAGGCGGACCGCCCCCGCCCGCCTGCGATAATCGCGGACTGACACGCACTGCGCCCGCCGGAGCGTTCCGCGCGGGCTTTTTCATTTCGCTTCGAAAGGCAAGGGCCATGGCCGACAACAACAACCCCGTTTTCCAGATCCAGCGCGTCTACATGAAGGAAGCCTCGCTGGAGCAGCCGAATTCCCCCGCCATCCTGCTGGAGCAGGAGCAGCCGAGCGTCGACATCCAGCTGGGGGTGGAGGCGCAGCAGGCCGCCGAAGGCATGTTCGAGGTGTCGGTGTCGGCGACGGTCACCACCAAGATCAAGGACCGCACGGTGTTCCTGGCCGAAGTGAAGCAGGCCGGCATCTTCGAGATCCGCAACGTGCCCGCCGACCAGATGCAGGCCGTGATGGGCATCGCGTGCCCGCAGATCGTCTATCCCTACCTGCGCGGCAACGTCGCCGACATGATCACCCGCGCCGGCTTCCCGCCCGTGCACCTGGCGGAGATCAACTTCCAGGCCATGTACGAGCAGCAGCAGGCGCAGCAGGCGCAGCCGCAGGGCTCGGGCATCATCACCAGCGCGTAAGCGCCCAGCCGCGCCGCCCGCACCATGGACATCCTCGTGCTCGGGGCCGGTGCCTGGGGCACGGCCCTTGCCATCAGCGCGGGCGCCCGCCACCGGGTGACGCTGTGGGCGCGCGATCCCGCGCAGGCCGCGGCGATCGCCGCGCGCGGCGAGAACCTGCACTACCTTCCCGGCTTCCGCCTGCCCGCGGGCGTGTCCGTGCGGTCGCGCGAGGCGGGCGGGCTCGCCGCGCTGGCGCAGCGGCATGAACTGGTGATCGTGGCCACCCCCATGGCGGGGCTGCGGGAGATGCTCGCCGCCCTGCGTGACTGCACGCGCCCGGTGGCGTGGCTGTGCAAGGGCTTCGAGGCCCCGGTGACCCTGCCTTACGGCCTGCTGGGCCACGAGATCCGCGCCGAGGTCGCCCCGCGCCTGGCCGCCGGCGCCTTGAGCGGCCCCAGCTTCGCGCAGGAAGTGGCGAGTGCGAAGCCGACGGCGCTGGTGGCGGCCAGCGATGCGGCCGCCGTGCGCGACGCGCTCGTCGCCGCCTTCCACGGACCCTCCGTGCGCGTGTATGCGAACGAGGACCTGCCCGGCGTGGAGGTCGGCGGGGCGGTGAAGAACGTGCTGGCGATCGCGACCGGCCTGTGCGACGGCCTCGCCCTGGGACTGAACGCGCGCGCCGCGCTGATCACCCGCGGCCTGGCGGAAATGACGCGCCTGGGGGTGGCGCTGGGCGCGCGTGCCGAGACCTTCATGGGACTGTCCGGGCTGGGCGACCTGGTGCTCACCGCCACCGGCGACCTCAGCCGCAACCGGCGCGTGGGCCTGCTGCTGGCCGAGGGCCGCACGCTGCAGCAGGCGGTCGACTCGCTCGGCCACGTCGCCGAGGGCGTGTACAGCGCGCGCACCGTCGTGGAGCGGGCGCGCAGGCTCGGCGTGGAGATGCCCATCGCCGCGGCGGTGGTGGACCTGCTCGATGGCCGGCTCGCGCCGGCGGCCGCCGTGGCCGCGCTCATGGGCCGCGACCCAGCCGCAGAATATTCCTAGCGATTGCTAGGGACCTTCCCGCCCCCTCGCGCGAAGGCGCTGCGCGAGACTGCGGGCTCCACGACAACGGAGCCCTCCCCATGCGCCGCACTCCCCTGGTCCTCGCCGCCGCCTCCGCCGCCCTCCTCGCCGCCTGCGCGGGCATGGGCGGCGGCAGCACGAATCCGATGAGCTTCTTCGTCACCAGCAGCAATCCGGGCAACGGCGCGGATTTCGGCGGCCTGGCGGGCGCCGACCGCCACTGCCAGGCGCTGGCGAGCGCCGCCGGCGCGGGCGGCAAGACCTGGCGGGCCTACCTCAGCACGACCGGTGCGGGCGGCGTCAACGCCCGCGACCGCATCGGCCGCGGCCCCTGGGTGAATGCCAAGGGCGTGGTGATCGCCGCGAACGTCGACCAGCTGCACGGCACCAACCAGATCACCAAGGCCACCGCGCTCAACGAGCGGGGCGAGGTGGTGATGGGGCGCGGCGACGCGGTGAACATGCACGACATCCTCACCGGCTCGACGCCCGACGGGCGCGCCACCGTCGGCGGCAGCGCCGACACGACCTGCGGCAACTGGACGAAGAGCGGCGACGGCTCGGCCATCGTGGGCCACCACGACCGCATCGGCCTCAACGAGGAACCGCCGGCCAAGTCCTGGAACTCCTCGCACGGCTCGCGCGGCTGCAGCCAGGACCAGCTCAAGGCCTCCGGCGGCGCCGGCCTGTTCTACTGCTTCGCGGCGAACTGAACCTTCAGGAAAGCGCGGGCGCGCGCGTGCGGC
>DASWUI010000861.1:0-7918 GCA_036401715.1 Ramlibacter sp.
GAACGGCAACTGGTCATCTGTTCCCTGCAGGAGGCACAGCGGCGCGCCGGCACGGACGCCGACGCGCCGGCGGTGGCGCGCGCCTTGCGCGCGGCCGGGGCGCAGGCGGTGTGCATCCTCGAGGTGCGCGACGGCACCGACTGGATCGACACCGAGCACGCGCGCGGCTGGCTGGTGGGCGCCTCGCGCCCGGTGGACGCCTTCGCCCAGGCCATGCGGCAGGCGCTGGCCCAGGGCTTCGTCGCGGCGGACGCGGCGATCCTCGCCAAGATGGTGCAGCCGCACGAGCTGCCGCTGCTCTCCTGGGGCGAGGAACTGCCCGTGCGGCCGCCCTGCCGGCAGCGGCCGGCGCGGCGGATGGACCTCTACGCCATCGTCGACAGCGCCGAGCGCGTGCACCGCGTGCTGGCGGCCGGCGTTCACACCGTGCAGTTGCGCATCAAGCGCCCGGCGGTGACGGATGCCGCCTGGCACGCCATGCTGCGCGACGAGGTCTGGCAGGCGATCGACCACAGTGCCTCCTTCGGCGCCGAACTGTTCATCAACGACCACTGGCAGCTCGCGCAGGAGCTCGGCGCGCCCGGCGTGCACCTGGGGCAGGAAGACCTGCTCGCACTGGGCGATGCGGGCCGCGCGCGCCTGCTGGCCGGCGGCACGGCGCTGGGCGTGAGCTCGCACAGCCTGTGGGAGCTGTGCCGCGCGCGCGCGTTGTCGCCGCGCTACGTGGCCTGCGGACCGGTGTGGCCCACGCTCACCAAGGACATGCCGTGGGTCCCGCAGGGCCTGGACAACCTCGCCTGGTGGTGCCGCTGCGCCGGCGCGCCGGTCACCGCCATCGGCGGCATCCTGGACCCGCGCGAGGTCGAGGCGGCCGCGCGCACCGGCGTGGACGGCGTGTGCATCGTGCGCGGGCTGGGCTCCGACCCGCGCGAGACCATCCCCACCTTCAAGGCCGCGCTCGCCTCCGGCCGCGCGCAGCCGCCGGTGGAGATTCCCGCCCGGCCGCACCCCACGCTGCCGCCCGCGCAGTGAGCCGCACAGGAGAGCGCATGGCTTCCCTTTCCTTCCTGGCTCGCCGCGGGCTGCTCGCCGCCGGGGCGCTGTTCGCGCTGGGCGGTCGCGCACAGGGCGCCGCCTTCCGGCCCACGCGCGCCGTGAAGATCCTGTCGCCGCAGCAGGCCGGCGGCTCCACCGACGCGATCCTGCGGCCACTGGCGGAAAGGCTCTCGCAGCTGTGGGGCCAGCCGGTGCTGGTGGACAACCGTCCCGGCGGCGGCAGCATCATCGCCACCCAGGCCGTGGTGCAGGCCCCGCCCGACGGCCACACGCTGGGACTGGCGATCAACTCGCTGACGATCAATCCCAGCCTGCGCAACGACCTGCCGTACGACACCCTGCAGGACATCACGCCCATCACGCAGATCGGCAGCACCACCGTCGCACTGGTGGCGCATGCCTCGCTGGGCGTGTCCACGCTGGCCGAGTACGTCGCCCTCGCCAGGGCGAAGCCGGGAGCGGTCTCGTGGGCCTCGCTGGGCATAGGCACCGGCGGCCACATCACCGGCGAGCTGCTGAAGAAGCGCGCCGGCATCGAGGTGGTGCACGTGCCTTTCCAGGGCAGCAGCAGTGCCTTCCGCGAGCTCCTTGCGGGCCGGGTGCAGGCGGGCTTCGTGGTGCTCGATTCGGCCGTGCCGCACATCCGGGCGGGCAACCTGAAGCTGCTCGCGGTGGCCGATCCGCGCCGCAACCGCCAGTTCGCCGGCGTGCCGACGCTGGACGAAAGCTACCCGGGCCTGGGCTACGACGGCATCTTCGGCCTGGTCGGACCCGCGCGCATGCCCGCGGAGACCGTTCAGCAGCTCTACACCGACATCACCGGGGTGCTCAAGGACCCCGCCGTGCACCAGCAGCTGGAGCGGCAGCACATGGACGTGCTGGCCTCCACGCCCGCCGAGTTCGCCGCGGCGATCCGGCGCGAGATCGCGCACTGGCGCGAAGCGGTGAGGGAATCCGGCGCGCAGGTCCGCTGAAGCCGATGTCCGGACGCGTGCGGCTCGCGCTGCTCCTGTTCTGCGTGGCCGTGCTGGGGCTGCTGGCGGCGCAGGTGCTGCTGCACGGCCCGATGCTGGAGCTGGACCAGGCGGCGAGCCTCTGGTTCGCGAGCCACCGCAGCGCGCTGCTCACCCGGGCGATGCTGCTGGTGAGCGAGCTGCATCGCACGGCGCAGGTGCTGGCCGCGACCGCGGTCCTCGCCCTCGTCCTGCTGTGGCGCGGCCAGTGGCGGTCCGCGCCGGCCCTGCTGGTGGTGCCGGCCGGCATGCTGCTCAACGCGGGACTGAAGGAGACCTTCCAGCGCCTGCGCCCGGGCATCGTGGATCCACTGGCCCACCTGGCCAGCTACAGCTTCCCGAGCGGCCATGCGGTCGCGTCCACGGTGTTCTACGGCATGGGTTGCGCCCTGGTGTTCACGCACGTGCGCTCGCAGGCCTGGCGGGCGGTGGCGGTGGCGGGCGCCCTCGCGATGGTGCTGGTCGTCACTTTCAGCCGCGTCTACCTGGGCGCGCACTATCCCAGCGACGTGGTCGCGGGCGTCGCCGTCGGCACCATCTGCGTGCTGCTGTTCCTGCGGCTGCTGCGGCGCTGACCCGGCAGGCGGCGCGGGCACAGACGTTGCTGGCCCGTCCGCATGTCCCCGCTTTCCCACCGGCGTTCCCTCCTGCTCGGCCTCGCCGGCTCGGCCCTGCTGGCCTCCTGCGCGGTCGCGCCCGGCGGCGACCGCAAGGAGGACGAAGACGTGGGCGACCTGCTCTGGCCCCTGCCTCCCGAGCTGCCCCGCTTCGCCTACGAAACGACCCTGCGCTCGGTCAGCGACGTGCAGAAGGAAAGCAAGGACGACGAGTTCCGCCGCCGCATGCTGGGCACCGCCCGCGGCGAGGTCAAGGCCCTGGAGAAGCCCTCCTGCATCGCCGCCCGCGACGGCCGCATCTACGTGGGCGACGCGGTGCGCCGCAACATCCTCGTGTTCGACGCCCCGCGCAGGCGCGTCTTCCAGTTCGGCATCCGCGCCCCGGGCACCCTGGCGAAGCCCTCGGCCATCGCGCTGGACCGCGGCAGCCGGGTGTACGTGGCCGACAGCACGCTGCGCCGCGTGTTCGTGTACGACACGCTGGGCCTGCACCAGGTCACCATCGGCACGCCCGCGCAGCTGCAGCGCCCCACCGGCGTGGCGGTCAACCGGGACGGCAGCCTCGTCTACGTGATCGACCGCTCGGACAACGACAGCGAGCTGCACCGGGTGCTGGTCTACGGCGCCGACGGCAAGCTGCTGCGGGAGATCGGCCGCCGAGGCAGCGGCGAGGGCGAGTTCAATGTCCCGGTGCAGGCGGTGGTCACGCCCGACGGCAACCTGCACGTGCTGGACGCCGGCAACTTCCGCGTCCAGAGCTTCGATGCCGAGGGCCGCTTCCTGCGCAGCTTCGGCCGGGTGGGCAACGGCCTGGGCCAGTTCGCCCGCCCGCGCGCGCTCGCCTGCGACGACGAGGGCCGCCTGTACGTCACGGACGGCTCGTTCGGCAACGTGCAGATCTTCACCGACCGCGGCGAGCTGCTCCTGGGCATCGGTCGCGCCAGCACCCGGGACAGGCCCGGGCGCTACGGGCTGATCACCGGCGTCGCCGTGGACAACACGGGGCGGCTCTACGTGGCCGACCAGCTTTACCAGAAGGTGGAAGTGATCCGCCGCGTCGGCGAGGAGGAAGCGCGGGCGCTGCAGGCGAAGGCCCGCGGCTGAAACACCGCGCGCTGCGCCTACTTCGTGTGGCAGGTCAGGCAGAGCTGGCTGCCGGTGTTGGCCATGCGCAGGAAGGTGGGGTTGAACTGGCTGCCCCGGCCCGCGGAGGGCACGCCGTGCGGGTCGTGGCAGGAAGCGCATTCGACCATGTAGCCATCACCGGTGTTGTACAGCCGGACTTCGGTGGTGTCGGGGGTCTTGTCGCCGTCGTTGTCGAACCAGCTCACGTCGGTGCGGGTGGCCGTGGGACGCTTGAAGTCCGTGTTGGTCACGGGCGGATAGCTCACGCCCACCGGGTGGTCGTTGCGCAGGTCGGTGCCGATGACGAACATCGTGAAGTCCGTGGCGCCCGCGCCGGTGATGCGGTTGGTGGCGGTGACCGAGTGGCAGGCGAGGCAGCCTTCGTCCGGGTTGGGGCTCAGCCCCACGTGCACGGTCGCGTCGATGCCGGTGTTGTTCCACTGGTCCAGGAAGGCGTCGTTCTGGGTCGTCCTCTGGTCCTTGCTGTAGCCGCCGGAGCCCGGCATGTTGATCACCGAGTCCACGGCGACCTGGCCGTCGTGGCAGGACAGGCAGGCGATGGAGTTGGGGCCGGGCTGGCGCACGGCCTGCGTCAGCGAGGTGGTGCCCAGCTCGTTGTAGGTGGTGTAGGTGGTCGCCTTGATGGTGCGGTTCCACAGCGGGATGGCCACCGCCTCGTTGGCGCCGTGCGGGGTGTGGCAGTAGACGCAGACTTCCCCGTAGTTGTTGCGGTACTGGTCCATGGAGGAGCCGTTCGGCCCGCCGGTGGCCTGGCGCTGCGTCATGTTGTGGCGGGTGTTGCGGATGGTGTCGCGGTTGCTGAACTTCGTCGGCAGGTCCTTGTCCGCCCAGGCGTCGGCCAGGGGCACCGCGAGCAGCACCAGCATCATCCACTTCACCAGGATCCTGCCCGTCGCGCCCATGCTGCCCCTCCGAAAACTTTCTTGGTAAGGGCGCGGGCTGCAACCTGCGTGCCCATGCCCCGGCGCGGGTTTGCTCTGCGTCAAGATTTCCCGCGTTCGGGGGGCCGTCCGAGGGGCGTTTGACCCGGCGCAGCCCGGTCCGCGGGCCGCGGGCCACCTTTGGGGGCCGCGCGGCTCTCCTGCAAGAGAGAAAGGCAGGCCGCGTTTTCCTGAACTCGGGAACGGCGCGCCGGCCGATGCAGCCGGCGGGCTGGCGCTCAGCCGTCCAGTTCCGGGTAATGGCGGAAGATGCCCTGCGTGTTGAAGGGCAGGCGTCTTTCGCTGGCCAGGTAGGCGGCCAGGCGGCGCTGCCGCGGCACGCCCGCATGCAGGGCCGCCACCCCGGGCGTCGAGCGCAGCACCCGCCGCGTGGCCCTGGGCAGCGCATACAGCAGGCCATCGACCACCTGGAACAGCGAGAGGTCGGCATAGCTCAGGCGCCCGCCGACCAGCCGCGGCACCTCGCGCCCCGCATTGCCCGGGTTGCGGGCGAGCACGGCTTCGCACCAGCGCAGGAACTTCGGCAGGCGGTTGCGCCGGAAGTCTTCCGAGCGGCGCAGCGCCTCCTTCTTCTGGTCCTCGTAAAACAGGCTGCTCGCGATCGGGTGGTGCAAGTCGTGCACCTCCGCCACCAGGTCGGCCAGCGTGAGCTGGACCTGGTGGGTCCACAGGCGGTCGGCTTCGCCCGCGGGCGCGAGCTTCAGCCGCGGGCCCAGGTACAGCAGGATGGCGGCGGTCTGGCCGATCACCTTGCGCCCGTCGACCAGGAAGGGACAGGCGAAGGGCGGCCGGGCGACCGAAGGGTCTTCCAGGTAGTGCAGCATGGCAGGCAGGCCCGCGCCTTCGTCGGCGCCGCCGCGCGCTACGTCGACATAGGGGGCGCCGGCCGCCTCGAGCGCGAGCCGCACGAACTCCCCGCGGCCCTGGATGCCGGGCCAGTAGTGCAGTTCATAGGCCATGCGCCAGCGTAGCATGGCGCCCGGAGTCGACGATGCTGCCATTCACACGCGAGCAGTTCCTGGAAGTCTTCGCGCGCTACAACGAGGCGGTCTGGCCGGTGCAGGCGCTCGCCGTGATGCTGGGCCTGGCCGCCTGCGTGGCGGTGCTGCGGCCCGGCGTGCGCCGCGGCCGCGTCGTCACCGGCGTGCTCGCCGCGATGTGGCTGTGGACCGGGGTCCTCTATCACTGGACCTTCTTCGCCGCCATCAATCCGGTGGCGCGCGTGTTCGCCGCCGCCTTCGTGCTGCAGGGCGTGCTGCTGGCCTGGACGGCGTGGCGGGGCAGCCTGCAGTTCGGGCGGCGCGACGGCGCGGCCCGCTGGCTCGGCTGGGGCCTGATCCTCTATTCGCTGGCGGTCTATCCCGCCATCGGCGCCGCGACCGGGCACGTGTATCCGCGCGCGCCCATGTTCGGCATCACGCCCTGCCCGGTGACGCTCTTCACCTGCGGGGCCTTGCTGCTCGCGACCACGCGCGTCCCCGGGAGGCTGCTGGCGGTACCGATCGCCTGGTCGCTGGTCGGCGGCAGCGCCGCCTGGCTGCTGCGGGTGCCGCAGGACTGGCCGCTGCTGGTCGGTGCCGCGGCGGGCGTGGCTGTGCTGCTGCGCAGGCGCCCCGCGAGCCCGTAACATCGGGCGAGCAGTAACCAACAAGGAGACTTCCCCATGAACGGCGCCAGGAGCCTGGTCGAGACCCTCATCGCAGCGGGCGTGGACACCTGCTTCGCCAACCCCGGGACGAGCGAGATGCACTTCGTGGCCGCGCTGGACCAGAGCGCCGGCATCCGCTGCGTGCTCGGACTGCAGGAGAACGTCGTCACCGGCATGGCCGACGGCTACTACCGCATCGCCGGCAAGCCGGCCTGCACGCTGCTGCATTGCGGCCCGGGGCTGGCCAACGGCCTGGCCAACCTGCACAACGCGCGGCGGGCGCGCAGCGGCATCGTCAACATCGTCGGCGACCAGGCCACCTACCACCGCCCGTACGATGCGCCGCTGACGGCCGACACCGACGCGCTCGCCCGCGCCGTATCGGGCTGGCTGCGCACCAGCACGAAAGCGGAAGACGTGGGGCGCGACGCCGCCGCCGCCGTGCAGGCGGCGCGCACGGCGCCGGGACAGGTCGCCACGCTCGTGCTGCCTTCGGACGCATCGTGGAACGAGGGGGGCGTGCCGGCGCAGCCGCTGGCCGTGCCGGCGCCGGCGGCGCTGGATCCTTCCGCCGTCGAACGCGCGGCCCGCGCCCTGCGCGCCGGCGGCAAGGTGCTGCTGCTGCTGGCCGGCCGCGCCGTGCAGGCCGATGCGCAGGCGCTGGCCTGGCGCATCGCCAGCGCCACGGGCGCGCGGCTGATGGCGGACTTCGTGAACCCCATGGTGGCGCGCGGCCGCGGCCGCCTGCAGCTGGAACGCGTGCCTTACAAGACGGACCTGGCGATCGAGGCGCTGGCCGGCTTCGAGCACATCGTCCTGGTCAGCGCCAAGGCGCCGGTCGGCTTCTTCGCCTATCCCGGCCTGCCTTCGATCCAGTACCCGCCGCAGGCGCAGCTGCACGTGCTTTCGCGCCCCGAGCAGGACGCGGTGGCCGCCTTGCGCGCGCTGGCGGAGGCGCTGGGTGCGCCCGAGGCCGCGATCCCCGACCCCGGTCCGCGTCCGCAGGCAGCCAGTGGCGCGCCCACGCCGGACAAGCTGGCGCAGACCGTGGCCGCGCTGCTGCCGGAGAACGCGATCGTTTGCGACGAGAGCGTGTCCTACGGGCGCGGCTTCTACAAGGGCACGCACGCGGCCGCGCCGCACGACTGGCTGCACCTGGCCGGCGGCGCCATCGGCGACGGGCTGCCCGTTGCCACCGGCGCGGCGATCGGCGCGGGCGGCCAGCGGCGCGTGCTGAGCCTGCAGGCGGACGGGTCCGCCATGTACACGCTGCAGGCGCTCTGGACGCAGGCCCGCGAACGCCTGCCGGTCACCACCATCCTGCTGAACAACCGCAAGTACGGCATCCTGGTCGGTGAGTACAAAGGTGTCGGTGCGACGCCCGGGCCGACCGCGATGCGCATGCTCGACCTCGGAGACCCGGACCTGCAGTGGGTCAAGCTGGCGCAGGGCATGGGAGTGGAGGCTGCGCGCGCCACCACGATGGAAGAGTGCGCC
>DASWUI010000862.1:0-1603 GCA_036401715.1 Ramlibacter sp.
CGCGCGCTGCGGCCTTTGGCGATGATCACGCCCTGCCATCAGGAGTGCCCATGAAGATCGTCGAGATCCGCGAGAAGACCGTCCCCATCAGTTCCCCCATCCGCAACGCGTACATCGACTTTAGCAAGATGACGCTGAGCCTCGTCGCGGTGATCACCGACGTGGTCCGCGACGGCGAGCCGGTGGTCGGCTACGGCTTCAACTCCAACGGCCGCTATGGCCAGGGGCAGCTGATGCGCGAGCGCTTCCTGCCCCGCATCATGGAAGCGAAGCCCGACGACCTCCTGGACGCCAGGGGCGTGATCGACCCGCACAGGGTGTGGGACACGATGTTCAGGAACGAGAAGCCGGGCGGCCACGGCGAGCGCTCGGTGGCCATGGGCACCATCGACATGGCCGTGTGGGACGCGGTCGCGAAGATCGAGGGCAAGCCGCTGTTCCAGCTGCTGGCCGACCGCTACGGGGACGGCACGGTGAACCGCAAGGTGTTCGTCTATGCGGCCGGCGGCTACTACTACCCCGGCAAGGACGACGAGCAGCTGAAGAAGGAGATGCGCAGCTACCTCGATCGCGGCTACTCGGTGGTCAAGATGAAGATCGGCGGCGCCTCGCTCGCCGAGGACCAGCGCCGCATCGAGTCCGTGCTGTCCATCCTGAAGGACGGGCAGCGCCTGTGCGTGGACGCGAACGGCCGCTTCGACATGGACACCGCCATCGCCTATGCCAAGGCGCTGCAGCAGTACAACCTGTTCTGGTACGAGGAAGCGGGCGACCCGCTCGACTACGAGCTGCAGGCCGTGCTGCGCAGCTACTACAGCAACCCCATGGCGACGGGCGAGAACCTGTTCTCGATGCAGGACGCACGGAACCTGATCCGCTACGGCGGCATGCGCCCCGACCGCGACTGGCTGCAGTTCGACTGCGCCCTGGCCTACGGCCTGGTCGAATACCTGCGGACGCTGGACATGCTCAGGCAGCACGGCTGGTCCGCCGGCCGCTGCATCCCGCATGGCGGCCACCAGATGTCCCTGAACATCGCAGCGGGCCTGGGCCTGGGCGGCAACGAGTCCTATCCGGACCTGTTCCAGCCCTATGGCGGCTTCCCGGACGGCGTGAAGGTGGACGACAGCCACGTGACCATGCCGGACCTGCCGGGCATCGGGTTCGAGGGCAAGAGCGACCTGATCCGCGAGATGCGGGCGCTGTCGGACTGAGACATCCGACGTGCGGGCGCCCGCGCCCGCACCTGCGCGGCGCATCCGTGAAGGAGTTGCGCCCGGCGCCACCCGTCCCCCGCCGGCGACCGGCCAGGCCGCCCGCGCGCGGTGCAAGCTGTGACCCGCCGTTAGCGCACGTGAACGGCTGTCACGCCCAGGCCGCCTTGCGTCCGCGAACGCGCGCCGCTCGCTGCGCTGCGACTTGCCGGACGGCCCCGCTCCTTCCACCATGGGCGCGACCCAGGAGGAAGAGCATGAAGCAGTCGCTGCCATCCATCCGTCACCTGGCCAGCCTCGGGCTGGCCGTCTCCCTGTTCGCCGCCACGCCGGCGGACGCCGCGCCGGAGGTCCCCGTGCCGCCGGCGATCGCCTCGATGGCGCGCGCC
>DASWUI010000863.1:0-4656 GCA_036401715.1 Ramlibacter sp.
GCGGGCGTGTTCCGCGAGCTGCCGAAGGACGCGCGCTGGCAGGACTACGCGGACCGTCTGCTCGCCGCCCGCGACCCGGGCAGGTCGGGGTGAGCCCGAAGGCGAACCCCGGCGCCTGATGCTGGACGTCCTCGCGATCACCGGCCCGATCTATTTCGTGGTCGCGGTGGGCTGGGCCTGCACGCGCGCGGGCCTGTTCGAGCGCGCGGACATGCGCGTGTTCGGCAAGTTCGTCGTGAACATCGCGCTGCCGGCGCTGCTGTTCAACGCGGTGGCGCAGCGCAGCGTCGCCGAGGTGCTCAACCCCGTGTTCATCGCCGCATATGCGATCGGCTCGGTGGCGGCGAGCCTGGCGGGCGTGTTCTGGGCGCGGCGGATCGCGGGCAAGAGCCTGCCGGCGGCGGGGATCGTGGGCATGGGGATGTCATGCCCCAACAGCGGCTTCATCGGCTTTCCGCTGGTGGCGCAGATCTTCGGGCCGGTGAACGCGGGCATCGGGCTGGCGCTGGCGATGCTGGTGGAGAACTTCGTGTCGCTGCCGCTGGGGCTGGCGGTCGCGGACAGCACGGCGGGCGATGCGGCCGCTTCGCGCGGCGCGCGCTGGCGCATGGCGCTGGCGCACTCGCTGCGCAGCGTGGTGCGCAATCCGATGATCTGGGGGATGGCCGCGGGCTTCGTGTTTTCGCTGGCGGGGTGGAAGCTGGCGGAGCCGGTGGCGCGCACGGTGAACCTCTTTGCCGCGGCGACGGGGGCCTTGTCGCTGTTCGTGATCGGCGGGTCGCTGGTGGGGCTGGAGCTGCGCGGGCTGGCGCGGGACGTGAGCGTGATCGCGGCGGGCAAGCTGCTGCTGCACCCGCTGCTGGTGCTGGTCGCCGTGCTGCTGCTGCCGCCCATGCCGCGCGAGCTGCAGATGACGGCGGTGGTGATGGCGGCGGTGCCGATGCTGGGGATTTATCCGATCCTGGCGCAGAGGCATGGGCAGGAGGGCATGGCGGCGGCGGCGCAGTTGGGGGCGACGGTGGCCTCGTTCTTTACCTTGACGGCGTTGATCTGGGCGGTGAAGCGGGTCCTGTAGGGGCGCGCGACACCGCAGCGCGCCCCAGTCTCAAACCACCTGCCCCACCACCCCCGGCGCCTTCGCCCGGATCAACTCCAGCGTCGCCTTCTGCACCGGCGTGGCCGGCCGCTGCAGGCTGGTCGCCAGCGACAGCCGGATGCGCAGCGGCGGCTTGCCGATCTGCTGCGCGGTATAGGCCGAGGGCCGCGGCGTGTTCAGCAGCGCGTTGCGCGACAGGATCGCGCATCCCGCGCCATCCAGCACCAGGTCCAGGATCGCCGACACCCCGTCGATCTCCAGCACCACGTTCGGCCGGCAGCCGATGTCCGCCATCTCCGCTTCCACGTACATGCGGATCGCGTTCGGCCGGGTCGGGATGACCAGCGGCAGCTTCGCCACCTCCGCCAGGTCGATCGGCCCCGGCGGCGGATCCTCGTGCAGGCCCGGCGGGCGGGCGCGCACCAGCAGCAGGTCTTCCTCCATCAGCGGCGTCACGTCCATCTCGCGCGAGGCCTGCGCGTTGTAGAGCACGACGATGTCCAGCCGCCCGCTGGTCAGGCCCTCCTGCAGCCCGCTCGACAGCCCCTCGCTGATCGACAGGCGCGCCTCCGGCAGCGCGTCCCGGAAGGCACGCGTCAGCGGGACCGTCAGCACCCGCGCCACGCTGGTCGGCATCCCGACCGCCACGCGCCCCGCGAGCCCGCCGCGCAGCCGCCCGAGGTCCTCCCGCGCCCGCTCCACCTGGTGCAGGATGCCGCGCCCATGCTCCAGCAAGAGCTTGCCCGCCTCGGTGGGCACGGCGCCGCGGCCGTTGCGCACCAGCAGGTTCTGGCGCAGCTCCACCTCGAGCAGGCGCACCTGCCGGCTGAGCGCCGGCTGCGCCACGTCGAGCTCGATCGCCGCGCGGGTGAAGCTGCCCAGCTCGGCGACGCGGACGAAATATTCGAGCTGCTTGAGGTCCATGAACCGGAATACCTTGGCGCTCATTATGCCGAAGCGGTATAGCTGCTAGTCGCCGCCTTGGCTTTGAGGGGGGGCAGGGGGCGCCCACAATCCGGGCGATGACTGCCACCCTCCAGGGAATCTCCTCCATGGCCACGCGCCAGGTGCTGGGCGAGCTCGCGCAGGCCTGGGAGAAGGCCTCCGGCCACCGCGTTTCGCTGGAGTCCGTCGGCGGCGTCGACGCCGCCAGGCGGGTGGCCGCCGGCGAGCCCTTCGACTTCGTGGTGCTGGCCTCCGACGCGCTGGAGAAGCTGATCGCCGGCGGCCAGGTGCTCGCGGGCAGCCGCGTGGACATCGTCGATTCCGGCGTCGCGATCGCCGTGCGCAGCGGCACGCCGCGCCCGGACCTCTCCAGCGAAGAAGCGCTCAAGCGTGCCGTGCTCGCCGCGCCCACCGTGGGCTATTCCACCGGCCCGAGCGGCGTGGCCCTGGTCAAGCTGTTCGAGCGCTGGGGCATCGCGCAGGACCTGCAGGGCCGCCTGGTGCAGGCGCCCCCCGGCGTGCCGGTCGGCTCGCTGGTGGCCCGCGGCGAAGTCGCCCTGGGCTTCCAGCAGCTCAGCGAACTGATCCACCTGGAAGGCATCACCATCGCCGGCCCCATGCCCGCGGCGGTGCAGATCACCACCACATTCGCGGGCGGTGTGTGCAAGGCTTCGACGCAAGCCGAACGCGTGCGCGAGCTGCTCGCCTACATGGCATCCCCCGCCGCCGAGGAGGCCAAGCGCCGCAACGGCATGGAACCCGCCTGAGACCCAAGGAAGACAAGCAATGAGCCTGATCATCGATTGCCACGGCCACTACACGACGGCCCCCAAGCAGCTGGAGGAGTGGCGCAACCGGCAGATCGCCGGCATCAAGGACCCGGCGCTGATGCCCAAGGTCTCCGACCTGAAGATCAGCGACGACGACATCCGCGAGTCCATCGTCAACAACCAGCTGCGCCTGATGAAGGAACGCGGCAACGACCTCACGCTGTTCTCGCCGCGCGCGAGCTTCATGGCGCACCACATCGGCGACTTCGACGTCTCCAGCACCTGGGCCGCCATCTGCAACGAGCTGTGCGTCCGCGTCAGCCAGCTCTTCCCCGAGAACTTCGTGCCGGTGGCGATGCTGCCGCAGTCCCCCGGCGTCGATCCGCGCACCTGCCTGCCGGAACTCGTGAAATGCGTGGAGCAGTACGGCTGCGTGGGCATCAACCTGAACCCGGACCCGTCCGGCGGCCACTGGAAGGAGCCGCCCCTGACGGACAAGTGGTGGTACCCCATCTACGAGAAGATGGTGGAGTACGACATCCCCGCCATGATCCACGTGTCGACGTCGTGCAACCCGTGCTTCCACACCACGGGCGCGCACTACCTCAACGCCGACACCACCGCCTTCATGCAGTGCATCCAGGGCGACCTGTTCAAGGACTTTCCCACGCTGCGCTTCCTGATCCCGCACGGCGGCGGCGCGGTGCCCTACCACTGGGGGCGCTTCCGCGGCCTGGCGCAGGAGATGAAGAAGCCGCTGCTGGACACGCACGTGATGAACAACATCTTCTTCGACACCTGCGTGTACCACCAGCCGGGCATCGACCTGCTCAACACCGTGATCCCGGTCAAGAACGTGCTGTTCGCTTCGGAGATGATCGGCGCGGTCCGCGGCATCGACCCCACCACGGGCCACTACTACGACGACACGAAGAAGTACATCGACGCGTCGAGGATCCTCTCGCCCGAGGACAAGCACCAGATCTTCGAAGCCAACACGCGCCGCGTGTTCCCCCGCCTGGACAGGAAGCTCAAGCAGCAAGGACGCTGACCATGTACGAACTCGGAGTTGTCTACCGCAACATCAAGCGGGCCGACCGCCAGGTGGCCGATGCGCTGGCGCAGTACGGCGCCTCCACCGTGCACGAGGCGATGGGCCGCGTCGGCCTGATGAAGCCCTACATGCGGCCCATCTTCAGCGGCGCGCAGGTCTCCGGCACCGCCGTCACGGTGCTGCTGCAGCCCGGCGACAACTGGATGCTGCACGTGGTGGCCGAGCAGATCCAGCCGGGCGACATCGTCGTGGCCGGCTGCACCTCGGACAACACCGACGGCTTCTTCGGCGACCTGATCGCCACCTCCTTCAAGGCGCGCGGCGCCCGCGCGCTGGTCATCGACGCCGGCTGCCGGGACGTCAAGACGCTCACCGAGATGGGCTTTCCGGTGTGGAGCAAGGCGATCAGCTCCAAGGGCACGGTGAAGGCGACGCTGGGCTCGGTGAACATCCCGGTGGTGTGCGCCGGTGCGCTGGTGCATCCGGGCGACGTGATCGTGGCCGACGACGACGGCGTGGTCTGCGTGCCGTCGGCGATGGCGAAGAAGGTGCTCGACGCCGCCGCGGCCCGCGAGGCCAACGAAGGCGAGAAGCGGGCCAAGCTGGCCTCCGGCGTGCTGGGGCTGGACATGTACAAGATGCGGGAGCCGCTGGAGAAAGCCGGCCTGCGCTATATCGATTAACCGTCATCCCCGCGGAGGCGGGGACCCAAAGCGTTGAAGACGCGGCCCCGCGGGGCCGCTTCCCCCGGAAGCCTTGGGTCCCCGCCTCCGCGGGGATGACGAAAAGCA
>DASWUI010000864.1:0-4939 GCA_036401715.1 Ramlibacter sp.
CCGCTTGGTCTCCACCAGGCTGGTGATCGGCTTGGCGGCGAGCTTGCGCGCCTGCGCATTGGCGTAGCCGTTGGTTTCCGTGGGCGGCAGCACGCGGTTGACCAGCCCGACTTCCAGCGCCGCTTCCGCCATGAAGGGCTCGCCCAGCATCAGCGCTTCGGCCGCGCGGTGGTATCCCAGCATCTGCGGCACCAGCAGGCTGGACGCGGCTTCCGGGCACAGGCCCAGGTTCACGAAGGGCATGGAGAAGGCGGCGTTGTCGCCCGCGTAGACCAGGTCGCAGTGGAACAGCATCGTGGTGCCCACGCCCACGGCGGGTCCGTTCACTGCAGCGAGCAGCGGCTTGGGAAAGCCGGCGATGCCGCGCAGGAAGCGGAACACCGGCGAGTCCTCGCCGGCCGGCGGCCTGTTCAGGAAGTCGCCGATGTCGTTGCCTGCGCAGAACACCGTCTCGTGCCCCTGGACCAGCACCACGCGCACGGCGTCATCGTCCTTGGCCCGCGCGAGCGCGTCGGCCATCGCGCCGTACATGTCGGAGGTGATGGAGTTCTTGCGCTCCACCCGGTTGAGGGTGATGGTCATCACGCCGGCTTCGGCGTGGACGAGGATGTCGGTCATTCCAGTGCTTCCTTCACGAAATCGAGTCGGTCCTGGCCCCAGAACATCTGGTCGCCGACGAAGAAGGTGGGCGCGCCGAACACGCCGCGGGCCACCGCTTCCTGCGTGACGACCTTCAGCTGGTCCTTCACGGCCGCATCCTGCGCCAGCGCCAGCAGCTTCGCGGGATCGAAGTCCGCCTGCTGCAGGACGCCCGCCACGACGGCGGGATCGTTCATGTTCCTGCCGTCCACCCAGATCGCGCGGTACACGGCGTCCACGTAGGGGACCATGCGCTGCGGCTCGCGCATCTGCAGGCCCAGCGCGCCGCGCATCAGCATCAGCGTGTTGATCGGGAAATGCGGGTTGTGCCGGAAGGGCACGCCGTAGCGCCGGGCGAAGCGCTGCAGGTCGTCCTGCAGGTACTGCCCCTTGGCCGGCACTTCCATGGGCGAGCGGTTGCCGGTGGCCTGGAACACGCCGCCCAGCAGGAAGGGCCGGTATTCGATCTCGCTGCGCGCCTGCCGCACGAGGGCGGGCAGCTGGGTCCAGGCCAGGTAGGCAGCCGGGCTGCCGACATCGAAATAGAACTCGACGGCACGGGTCATCAGAATTTCTCCATCCAGGGTCGCAGGTCCAGTTCGTGGGTCCACGCGTCGCGCGGCTGCGTGTGCAGCATCCAGTAGCTCTCCGCGATGTGCTCGGGGTTCAGGATACCGTCCTGCTCCTTCAGCGCATAGCGCTGCGGGAAGTTCTCGCGGATGAAGGCGGTGTCGATCGCGCCGTCCACCACCACGTGCGCCACGTGGATGCCGCGCGGCCCGAGCTCGCGCGCCATGCTCTGCGCCAGGGCGCGCAGCGCCGCCTTGGCGCCGGCGAAGGCGGCGAAGTGGGCCGAGCCGCGCAGCGATGCGGTGGCGCCCGTGAACAGGATGGTGCCCTTGCCGCGCGGCGCCATGCACTGGGCCGCCTTGCGCGCGGTGAGGAAGCCCGCGAAGCAGGCCATCTCCCAGACCTTGAAGTACTTGCGCGCGGTCTCTTCCAGGATGCTGCTCGGAACGTTGGCGCCGATGTTGAACGCGAAGACCTCGATGGGGCCGATGCGGGTCTCGATGTCGTCGAACAGGGCGTCGACCTCGTCCTCGTTGCGCGCGTCCGACCCGAAGCCGTGGGCCTGGCCGCCCGCCGCGCGGATCTCCTCGACCAGGGGCTGCAGCTTGTCGGCATTGCGCCGCGTGGCGCACACGGTGTAGCCGCCGCGCGCGAAGCGCTTCGCGATCGCCCCGCCGGTGGCGTCGCCCGCGCCTATGACCACTGCGACGGGAGGCCCGGGTTGTGCCGCCATGTCGCTCACTCCTTGTAGTACATGACCTGGTGCGTGGTCGCCAGCAGCTCGCCGCCCTCGCTCCACAGCTGGCCCGTATGGTCGAAGTATCCGCTGCCGAAGCCCTGGCCGCGCGCCTGCGCCAGCAGGTAGCCGGTGCCCGCCGCCTGCAGCCCGGCCGCATCGGCGTGGAAGTACACGGTCATGGAGACGGTGCCCAGGGGCGTCTGGCGGGCGCGCCGCAGCCAGATGCGGGGGAAGAACACGTCGCACAGCGCCGCGAGCGAAGGGAAGTCCAGCGGCCGCGGCGGGTCGTCGCGCACCCACAGGCGGCTCAGGCTCTCGGGCACGCCGTGGCCGTCCCACTCGCGCGGGATCATGCCGAGCAGGAAGCGCATCTCGTAGCGTTCCAGCCAGGCGACGCCGCTGCGGGTGACGCGCTGCACGTCCGGCGGACGGGGCACCTGCGGCATGTGGAGCTCATGCCCGCCCCAGGGGGGACGGCGCACGGCGGTGAGGGCCGTGCCGGTGGCGACGGTCTCGCCGCCCTGCAGCATCTCGACGATCCAGTGCTGGGTGGAGCGGTTGGTGCGGGCGGGCCGGGCGCGGACCTCGAAGGCGCCGTCGGCCACCGCCGCCGCGAAATTGACGGTGAAGGCGACCGGATCGCCCAGGCGCTGCGGATGCTGCAGCACCGCGTTGAGGCACTGCGCCGCGGTGATGCCGCCGTAGGGCCCGATGAAGTTGGCGTAGGCCGGGCTGGTCCGCCCCTGGAAGGAACCATCCTCGCGCGCCTGCAGCGCGACGGCGGCGTCGAAGGGGTGCGTGCTCATGCGGCAGGGCTCGTCGCGGGAGCGGCCAGGCTGCGCAGCCAGCCGGCCATGCGCGGCCACAGCATCGCCTCGTGCTCGCTGCGGAAGGGCCCGAAATGGCCGATGCGGCGCACGTCCAGTTCCGCGGGCGCGATGCGCTGCACCTGGCGCGGGGCGTTCTCGTACAGCGCCACCAGGCTGTGCGTGCCCTGCAGCGTCATCAGCTCGTCGTCGGAGATGGACAGCGCGAGCACCGGGAAGCGGGCGCGGGCATAGGAGCGGCGGGCGAGTTCGCCTTCGGCGCCCACGCTGTAGCGCGGGTGCAGGCACCACTTGCGCCACTGCAGCACGACGCCCGCCGGCAGGTCGCCCACCTTGCGCAGCCTCCGACCGGGGAAGTAGCCGAACAGGCGCGTGGCCAGCGGCACCAGCACGAACCAGAAGTACGGGACGATCCGCTTGAGCTGCGGCGCGTTCTCGCGCCAGTATCCGCTGCCTGCGGCGATGCTCAGCAGGCCGCTCACCTTCTCCTGGTTGGCCAGCAGGCCTGGCAGCTGCGCGCCCAGGCTGTGGCCGAGGAGGTAGAGCGGCGCGCCGGGCAGGCCGTCGTGCGCGTGGTCGATGGCCGCCTCGTAGTCGCGCGTCCAGTCGAACAGGTCGGCCTTGTAGCCGCGCAGCCGCGCGGGCGCGGAATCGCCCGAGCCGCGGTAGTCGAAGGTGGTGACGCGCCAGCCCTGCTGCGCGAGCCACTGCGCGAAGCCGGCGTAGTACTCCTGCCGCACGCCCATGGCGCCGCCGACCACGACACTGCCTTCCACCGGGCCCTCCGGCTCATAGACCCGGGCGGCGATGCGCACGCCGCCCGCCGATGTCAAGGTGACCCGCTCCATGTCGATCTCCTCGCTTGTTCTTCCTCCCTCCCCCTCTGGGGAGGGTTGGAGTGGGGGCAGCCCGCGACCCCACGCTACCGCGTCCTCACACCCGCTCGAAAATCCCCGCCGCGCCCTGCCCCATGCCCACGCACATGGTGACCATGCCGTACCTGAGATTCTTGCGGCGCAGCGCGTGCACCACTGTCGCCGAGCGGATAGCCCCGGTCGCGCCGAGGGGATGCCCCAGCGCGATCGCGCCGCCCATGGGATTCACCTTGCCCGCGTCGAGGCCCAGGGTGTCGATGACCGCCAGCGACTGCGCCGCGAACGCTTCGTTCAGCTCGATCCAGTCCAGGTCGTCCTGCTTCAGCCCCGCGTTCTTCAGGGCGGCCGGGATCGCCTCGATCGGCCCGATGCCCATGATGTGCGGGGGCACGCCGCGGCTGGCATAGCTGACGAAGCGGGCCAGCGGCTGCAGGCCGAAGCGCTTGACGGCCGCCTCGCTGGCGAGGATCAGCGCGCCGGCGCCGTCCGAAGTCTGCGAGCTGTTGCCGGCCGTGACGCTGCCGCGCGCGGCGAACACCGGCTTGAGCTTGCCGAGCGTGTCCACCGTGGTGTCGGGCCGGGCGCCCTCGTCGAGGTTCACCTTGCGCGTGCTCACGGCCACTTGCGCGGACTCGAGGTCCAGCGCGCGCTCGGCCACTTCGACCTCCGTCATCTCGGCCGCGAACTCGCCGGCCTTCATCGCCGCGATCGCCTTCATGTGCGAGCGGTACGCGAACTCGTCCTGCGCGTCGCGGCCCACCTTCCATTGCCGGGCGACCTTCTCGGCCGTCAGGCCCATGCCGTAGGCGATGCCGTAGCTTTCGATGTCGTCCGGATTGGAGAAGATGGTGGGCGACAGCGAGGGCGTGTTGCCCATCATGGGCACCATGCTCATGCTCTCGGTGCCGGCGGCGATCATCACGTCGGCCTCGCCGACGCGGCTGCGGTCGGCCGCCATCTGCACCGCGGCCAGGCCGGAGGCGCAGAAGCGGTTGACGGTGATGCCGCCGACGCTCTTGGGCAGGCCGGCGAGCACCGCACCGATGCGGGCGACGTTCAGGCCCTGCGGGCCTTCCGGGATCGCGCAGCCGCAGATGATGTCTTCCACGGCATGCGGATCGAGGCCGGGGACCTGCGCCATCGCCGACCTGAGCACGGTGGCCAGCAGGTCATCGGGCCGCATGTTGCGGAAGAAGCCACGGTGCGAGCGCCCGATGGGCGAGCGGGTGGCGGCGACGATGTAGGCGTCCTGGATTTGTTTGCTCATGAGCGTTCTTTCCCTTTGTCTT
>DASWUI010000865.1:0-1844 GCA_036401715.1 Ramlibacter sp.
GGCGGCCCTTGGCGTCGATGCAGGAGTAGATCCTCTGCCCCCACGCATTGCCCGCGACCCCCGCGGCCAGCAGGACCAGGGCGACGTGACGCTTGGATGGGGACATGGTGGGCTCCTTTCAGCCGGCTCCGTAGCGGTCCCGGTACTCCAGCACCTTGGCGTGGTGCTGGCCGAGTTCGTCTCCGGCATGCAGTTCCAGGTACTGCAAGAGGTCTGCCAGCTTTGCGATCGCGCACACCTGCAGGCCCAGTTTTTCACGGACATATTGCACGGCGCTCCAGGAAACGTCCTGCCCGCCCTCCGTGGCCTTCTCCTGGCGGTCCAGCGCGATCGCCACCGCATGCGGCGTGGCGCCGGCCGCCTGGATCAGCGCGATCGACTCGCGCGCGGCGGTGCCGGCCGACATCACGTCGTCGACGATCAGGACCTTGCCGCGCACCGGCGCGCCCACCAGCGAGCCGCCTTCGCCGTGGTCCTTGGCTTCCTTGCGGTTGTACGCATAGGGCACGTTGCGCCCCAGGCGCGCCAGCTCGATGGCGACCGCCGCGGCCAGCGGGATGCCCTTGTACGCGGGGCCGAACAGCATGTCGAATTCGATGCCGGACGCCAGGATGCGCTGTGCATAGAATTGCGCCAGCCGCCCGAGCTTCTCGCCGTCGTCGAACAGCCCCGCGTTGAAGAAGTAAGGCGACAGGCGCCCGGCCTTCGTCTTGAATTCGCCGAATCGCAAGACCCCGGAGCGCACCGCGAACTCCACGAAATCCTGCGCCAGCCGGTCCTGGCCCGTCACCGCCACCATGGGAAAGTCCTTGTTCAAACTGACCAGCCTCAACCTCAACGGCATCCGCTCGGCCGCCAGCAAGGGTGTCGAGGCCTGGATCGCACAAACCAGCCCGGATTGTATTTGCGTGCAGGAGGTCAAGGCCCAGGCGGACGACGTGCAGGGCAAGCACGACCGGCTGGCCGGCCTCAAGGGCCACTTCCACTTCGCGCAGAAGAAGGGCTATTCCGGCGTGGCCGCCTTCAGCCGGCACGAGCCGAGCGACGTCCTCACCGGCTTCGGCTGCGAGGAGTTCGACGCCGAGGGCCGCTACGTCGAACTGCGCTTCGACACGCCCCACCGCAAGCTGTCCATCATCAGCTGCTACTTCCCCTCGGGCTCCTCGGGCGAGGACCGGCAGCAGGCCAAGTTCCGCTTCCTGGACGTGTTCGATCCGCACCTGGTGCGGCTGAAGCAGTCGCGCGAATTCGTGCTGTGCGGCGACGTCAACATCGCCCACCACGAAAAGGACCTGAAGAACTGGAAGGGCAACCGCAGGAACAGCGGCTTCCTGCCCGAGGAACGCGCCTGGATGACAAAACTGTTATCCGAAACCGGCCTCGTGGACGTTTATCGTCACCTGCACCCCGACACGACCGACGACTGCTACACGTGGTGGAGCAACCGCGGGCAGGCGTATGCGAAGAACGTGGGCTGGCGGCTGGACTACCAGATCGCGACGGCAGGTCTCGCCCAGGCTGCCCGCGCGGTCTCGATCTACAAGGAGTCGCGTTTCAGCGACCACGCGCCCCTGACGATCCAGTACGAGCTCGCGCTCTGAGGCCGGCGCGGCACGCGTCGCCTCAGGCGTCTTCCACCCAGGCGTCGACCGTGTAGTCCCCGTCGAGCCAGTGCACCACTTCGGCGGCCAGCGGGTGGTCGACCTCCAGGTAGCGCCGGCGCAGGCGTTCGCGGTCTTCGCCGAGCTCGTGCAGGCCGCGGTCCTGCAGCGCATGGAGGTCCTCCTCCAGCATGCCGGCGAGCCGGCCGCCGGCGAGGTCGCGCGCGGCCTGGCGGAAGGCGG
>DASWUI010000866.1:0-8190 GCA_036401715.1 Ramlibacter sp.
TGGTGAGCGCGCCCGGCGCCGAACCGCGACAACCGCCCTCACTGCTCCTTGGGATCCCCGAACGGCAGATCGTCCGGAGGCGCCTCGTCGGGCACGCGGAAACTCTCGCTGGCCCACGCCCCCAGGTCCATGCCCTTGCAGCGCTCGCTGCAGAAGGGCCGGAAGGGGTTGCTCGGGGCGTAGATGCTGTCGCCGCCACAGGCCGGGCAGCGCACGATGCGGGGCTTGTCGGCGCGGTTCGCCATGCGGGGCCTCAGGCGCAGAGGGTCAGTTCGAAGGGGGTGTTCTCGCTGCTCGCCTGCATGCGGTCGCTTTCCTGCCGCATGAGGCGCACGGAGACGATCAGGCGGTTGCCGCTGATCTCGGGCACCACGCCCAGCATCGGGTCGATGCGCAGGCGCAGCAGCTGGAAGGTGCGGCCCTGCGGCAGCGTCTGCTGCAGCTGCCCGCCCGTGGCGATCACCTTCTGCGGGGCGCCGGAGTCGCGCAGCAGCCGCAGCAGCAGGTGGATGGACTCGGCCAGCGGGGCCAGGGTGCTGGCCCAGCGCTGCAGGTCGCCCTGGCGGTGTTCGGCCGGCAGGTGCTGCCAGGCGTAGTAGCCGGGGAGGTCGAACTCGCAGGTGCCGCCGGGGATGCCGGCCCGGCTGCGGATGCTCATCAGCCACTCGTTCTCGGTGAGCGACTGGCCGGCCTTGCCGGCGGTGCTGTTGACCGCGCTGAAGCAGGACTCGACCTGCCGGATCACGTCGTCGAGCACCTTCTCGGAGATCGCCGGATTGCCGCGGTAGCCATGGAGCACCTGCTTCTGGCGCTCGAGGTCCTTGAGGACGTCGGACTTCAGGTCGGCCCGGGCAGCGACGTCCATCACCTCGAAGATGGTGGCCAGCGCGTAGTGGTGGTCCAGCGGATGGCTGCGCGGGATCAGCTCGCCCAGTCTGCGGAACAGGTGTTCGAGCCGCAGGTAGGTCCGGATGCGTTCGTTGAAGGGATATTCGTAGAGGATCACGCGCGGGCGCCGGGCGAGGCGGGGGCTGGCTGACGGCAGGGCGCCATCATAGCCCGAAGGATCGTGCGGCCTGTTCCACTTCGTAGCGCAAGGCTTCCAGCGTGAGCCCTTCGTTGCAGATGACGAGGTCGGCCGCGGCCAGCCGCAGCGCCCGCGGCGCCTGCGCGGCGATGATCGCGCGCACCTCCTCGGGCGCCAGCCCGCTGCGCGCCGTGACCCGCGCGACCTGGGTTTCGGGCTCGCAGTCGACCACCAGGACGCGGTCCACCTGCCGCCGCCAGCGGCCCGATTCGACCAGCAGGGGGATGTCGAACACGATGCAGCGCGCCCCGGCGGCCAGCGCCGCCGCCACCTGGCGCTCGCTCTCCTGGCCCACCAGCGGATGGATGATCTGTTCGAGCTCCCGGCGCGCCTCGCGGTGCGCGTAGGCGTGCTCGCGCATCTTTGCCCGGTCGAGGGCGCCGTCGGGGCCGATGAAGCCGGCGCCGAACTTGCGCGCGATGAGCGGGATGGCGGCGCCGCCCGGCGCCGTGGTCGCGCGCGAGATGGCGTCGGCGTCGATGGCGGCCGCGCCCAGCTGCTGCAGCATGGCCAGCACCGTGCTCTTGCCGCTGCCTATGCCCCCGGTGAGCCCGATGCGCACCGCCATGGCCATTGCCTAGCCGGCGCCGAACGGGAAGGCGAAGGGCAGCAGCGCCGGGACGGCCGCGGGGCTCAGGGCGAACGCCAGCAGGCCCGCGCCCGCGAGGTAGGGGCCGAAGGGCATGGGGATGTCACGGTTCGCCAGCTTCCCGACCACCAGCAGGAGCACCCCGATCACCGCCCCCACGATGGACGACAGCAGGATGATCGCCAGCAGGTAATGCGCCCCCAGCCAGGCGCCCAGCGCGGCGAGCAGCTTGAAGTCGCCGTAGCCCATGCCTTCCTTGCCGGTGGCCAGCTTGTAGGTCTGGAAGACCAGCCAGAACACGCCGTAGCCGAGCGCCGCGCCCCACACGGCGGAATCGAGCGGCACGGTCCAGCCGAGGCTGGCCGCCAGCAGGCCCAGCCAGAGCAGCGTGTAAGTCAGGTCGTCGGGCAGGATCTGCGTGTCCATGTCGATCAGGAACAGGCAGACCAGCAGCGCGGCGAACGCGGCCCAGGCCGCCGCCTGCGGCGTCAGGCCCCAGCGCCAGCCGCACAGGGCGAAGAAGCCGGCCGTGGCCAGCTCCACCAGGGGATAGCGCAGCCCGATCGGCGCCTTGCACTGCGAGCACTTGCCGCGCAGCACCAGCCAGCTCACCACGGGGATGTTCTCGTACCAGCGGATCTCGTGGCCGCACTGGCGGCAGCGCGAACGCGGCACCAGCAGGTTGAACCGCTCCTCCTCCTTCGCCGGCTCGCCGCTGAAGGCGGCGCACTCGGCGGCCCATTGCCGCTCGAGCATCCTGGGCAGGCGGTAGATGACGACGTTGAGGAAGCTGCCGACCAGCAGGCCGAGGACGCCGGCGATGAGCGCGGCGTCCGCTCCGGGACCGAACTCCATCAGACCACCGCCCCCAGCTTGAAGATGGGCAGGTACATGGAGACGACGATGCCGCCGATCAGGCCGCCCAGGAAGACGATGATCACCGGCTCCATCAGGCTGGACAGGCCGGCCACCATGTCGTCCACCTCGGATTCGTAGAAGTCGGCGGCCTTGCCCAGCATGTGGTCGATCGAGCCGGACTCCTCGCCGATCGCGCACATCTGCAGCACCATCGACGGGAACACGTTGGCGTTGCTCATCGCCATCGTGAGGCTGGTGCCCGTGGACACCTCCTGCTGGATCTTCTGCGTGGCCAGTTCGTACACGGAGTTGCCGGAGGCACCGCCCACGGAATCGAGCGCTTCCACCAGCGGCACGCCGGCGGCGAACATGGTGGCCAGGGTGCGGGTCCAGCGCGCGATGACCGACTTGTAGACCAGCTGGCCGAAGACCGGCATCCTGAGCATCAGGCGGTCCATGAACTGCTGCACCCGCTCGTTGCGCTTCCAGGCCTGCATGAAGAAGTAGAAGGTGCCGCCGATGCTGCCGAAGATCAGCCACCACCACTTGACGAAGATCTCGCTCAGCGCGATCACGAACAGGGTGGGCGCGGGCAGGTCGGCACCGAAGGAGGTGAACACTTCCTTGAACGCCGGGATCACGAAGATCATGATCACCGACACCACCACGAAGGCCACGACCACCACCGCGATCGGGTACATCAGCGCGGACTTGATCTTGGACTTGATCGCCTCCGTCTTCTCCATGTAGGTGGCCAGGCGGTCCAGCAGCCCTTCCAGGATACCCGCCTGCTCGCCGGCTTCCACCAGGTTGCAGTACAGGTTGTCGAAGTACATCGGGTACTTGCGGAAGGCGCCCGACAGGGAGGTGCCGGTCTCGACGTCGGTGCGCACGTCGTTGAGCAGCTTGGTCACGCTGGGGTTGGAGTTGCCGCGGCCCACGATGTCGAAGGCCTGCAGCAGCGGCACGCCGGCCTTCATCATGGTGGCCAGCTGCCGGGTGAAGATCGCGATGTCCTTCGGCTTGATCTTCGAGCCGGCGCGCATGCGGCGCTTCTTGATCTTGGTGGCCGCCACGCCCTGCCGCCGCAGCGAGGCCATGACCTGGTTCTCGCCGGCCGCGCGCGTTTCCCCGCGGACCTGCTTGCCGTTGCGGTCCCGGCCCTCCCACTCGAAGACGAATTCCTTGGTTGCTGCTGCGGTGGCCATGCTGGCTCCTCTATGCGTCGTGCGCTGTTATTCGTTGGTGACGGCGAGCACTTCCTCGAGGGAAGTCAGCCCCTGCTTGACCTTGTTCAGGCCGGACTCGCGCAGGCTGCGCACGCCTTCCTTGCGGGCCTGCTCGGCGATCTCGAGGGCGCTGCCGTCGGCCAGGATGATGCGCTGCATGTCCTCGCTGATGGGCATCACCTGGTAGATGCCGACCCGGCCCTTGTAGCCGTTGTTGCACGCCGAGCAGCCGACCGGCTGGTACGGCGTCCAGCTGCCGTCGACCTCCTCCTCCTTGAAGCCCGCGTCGATGAGGGTCTCGTACGGGATGTCCATGGGCTTCTTGCACTGGCCGCACAGCCGCCGCGCCAGGCGCTGGGCGGTGATCAGGATGACCGAGGACGCGATGTTGAAGGGCGCGATGCCCATGTTGCGCATCCGGGTCAGCGTGGTGGGCGCGTCGTTCGTGTGCAGCGTGGACATCACCAGGTGGCCGGTCTGGGCGGCCTTGATGGCGATGTCGGCGGTTTCCAGGTCCCGGATTTCGCCCACCATGATGATGTCGGGGTCCTGGCGCAGGAAGGACTTGAGCGCCGCGGCGAAGGTGAGGCCCGCCTTGTCGTTCACGTTCACCTGGTTGACCCCGGGCAGGTTGATTTCCGCCGGGTCTTCCGCGGTGGAGATGTTCACGCCCGGCTTGTTCAGCAGGTTCAGGCAGGTGTAGAGCGACACCGTCTTGCCGGAGCCGGTGGGGCCGGTCACCAGGATCATGCCGTACGGCCGGGCGATGGCGGTGAGCAGGCGCGCCTTCTCCTCCGGCTCGTAGCCCAGGGCGTCGATGCCCAGGCGGGCACTGCTCGGATCCAGGATACGGATCACGATCTTCTCGCCGAACAGGGTGGGCAGCGTGGAGACCCGGAAGTCGATCACGCGGTCGGGGCCGACCTTCAGCTTCATGCGCCCGTCCTGCGGCACCCGCTTCTCGGAGATGTCCATGCGGGAGATTACCTTGATGCGGGAGGCGAGCTTCTCCTTGATGGCCACCGGCGGGGAGGCGATCTCGCGCAGTTCGCCGTCGATGCGGAAGCGCACGCGGTACTGGTGCTCGTAGGGCTCGAAGTGCAGGTCGGAGGCGCGGGCGCCGATGGCGTCCAGCAGCATCTTGTGCAGGAACTTGACGACCGGGGCGTCGTCGACGTCCGAGACGGCGCCCTTGTCGTCCTCGTCGGCGTTCGACGCGTCGATCGAGGACTCGTCGAACTCGAAATCGTCGCCGATGATGCTGTCCATGGCCTCGGAGGCCGTGGTGGCGAGCCCTTCCACCATCTTGGTCAGCTTGTCGTACTCGGCGATCACCCAGTCCACGCCCATCTGGGTGGCGAACTTGATCTTTTCCGCGGCCTGCTGGTCGGACGGGTCGGCGGTGGCGACGATCAGGCGGTTGTTGCGCTTGGACAGGACGACGATGCGGAAGTCCTGGGAGATCCTGGCGTCGAGCAGGCCCTTGGGCAGCCGGTTGGTGTCGATCGCATCCAGGTCGAGCACCGGCGCCCCGAAAGCCGTGGACATCGTGTGGGCGAGGTCCGCGGCGGAGACGGCGCCCGAACCGGTGAGCTCGGCGATGAAGCTCGTGCGGTTCGTCTTGGCCTTGCGGTAGATCTCCTCGGCCGCCTTCTGGCCGAGCTTTCCCGCCGACACGAGCGCGCGGCCGAGGCCGGGCAGGGCGACGGAAGCTTCGGTGACGGGATCTACAGCAGCCATGGGCGAAACGGTCGGGAGGCCGGATTGCTACCAGCCAGGGCAAAAGTCAGTGCCTGATCATCCCGAAAAGCCGAGTTGGTGTAAATGTGAATGCCTTTCACAACACCCCGGCGTTGGTAGGAAGTCACGTCCGGACGCACGATGGCGCGTTTTCGCAATGCCTTGTTACCTCGGCATGTTGCATTCGGCGCGGCCTTGGCCCGGATTTGGCGCAGGCCAGGGGCCGAAAAGGCCGGCCTGAGCAAGGCCGCCTATTTCCTTGCGACGACCTGTGCGAGAACGATGCGCCCCTCTTCGAGATTGCGGCGCTGGTTCTGGGCCATCGCCGAAAAATCGGGTCCGAGGAGAAGGTGGAATCCGAGAGACGGCAAACCTTCCTTGCCGATCTTCTCGGCAAGCGACACGAACCATGCGCGTGCCGCATCCGTGGTGTCCGACCAGTTCGTCACCGTGAAGCCGGCGGCTTCGAGCAGGCTGCGCAGCTCGTCAGGCCGCACCAGGAAGCTCGTCTCGGGCGTGCGCGCCCAGGGAACCGGAAAGACAACGGGGCCGGACGGGCCGGCGAGGATGTCGTAGATCGCGAGGGTGCCGCCGGGCCTCAGCACCCGGGACATCTCCCGGTACAGCCGGGCCTTGTCGGGGATGTTCATGGCTGCATGCTCGCTCCAGACGACGTCGAACGACGCGTCCTGGAAAGGCAACTGGGTCGCGTCGCCCTCCCGGTAGTCGACGAGGTCCGCGAGGCCGGTTCTCGCGGTGAGCAACGTGGCGGCGCGGCAATATTCCCCCGTGAGGTCGATGCCGGTGACACGGCAGTTGAACTCCTTTGCCAGGCAGCGGGACGTCCCGCCGACACCGCTGCCCACATCGAGCACGCGCTTCGCTCCATCAAGCCCGGCAGCCCGCGCAAGCTCGAGAGTGGCCTTCCGGCCGCGGACATGAAATTCATCCACCGGCGCCAGGTCCTCGGGCGTGAGGCGATCGAGGTCCTTGCCCGCCTTTTCGAGCGCCGTGAGGATCGCGCCGCCGAGATCCGAACGGGTGTAGTGCGTCTGAATGGCGTCGTTGACTTGATCCGGCATGGACTGGACCCCTCCGCGTGGTGGCGTAGCCCGTGAACGAAGCGATTGGCGGACCCTACCCGCTTCTTCAGGCGTCATCCAGCGAAAGGTTCTCAGCCGGTTCCGCGCTTCGACCACCGGTGCTCTTCCGGCGGGGAGTTCGTTCCGCACGGCGGGTGTGCCGGAAGGCTTTCCGGAAAGCAGATCGGGCACCCGAAGTGCCCGATCTGGAAGGAAAACCTGGTCGGGGTGAGAGGATTCGAACCTCCGGCCTCTACGTCCCGAACGTAGCGCTCTACCAGGCTAAGCTACACCCCGATTTCCTGCGGTGCGTGCGGTCCCGAGCGAACTCAGTTGCGACGCTGCAGCAGTGAAGCCGCCAATTGTAGCAAAGCCTGAGCATGCGCATTCGCGGGTAGCTGTGCGCCGGCTGACATGGCGCGCTGCGCCTCGGCCGATGCGGCCTCGCGCGCGACGTCCAGGGCGCCGGTCTGCCGCACGATGGCGATCACCTGGTCCAGTTCGTCGCTGGCGCCGTTCTCGATGGCGCGGCGCATCAGCGCGCGCTGTTCGTCGCTGCCCCGGCGCATCGCCGCGATCAGGGGCAGCGTGACCTTGCCCTCGCGCAGGTCGTCGCCGAGGTTCTTGCCCATTTCGCCGGCGTCGCCCGCGTAATCGAGCACGTCGTCGATCACCTGGAAGGCGGTGCCCAGAGCCTGGCCGTAGTCGGCGCAGGCCTGTTCCAGCGCGGGCGGCGCCTTGGCCAGCACGGCGCCCAGGCGCGCGCTGGCCTCGAACAGCTTGGCCGTCTTGGAGCGGATCACCTGCAGGTAGGCCGCTTCGTCCAGTCCGGGGTCATGCATGTTCATCAGCTGCATGACCTCGCCCTCGGCGATCACGTTGGTGGCGTCGGCCAGGATCTCCATCACGCGCATGTCGTGCGCGTCCAGCATCATCTGGAAGGCGCGCGAGTACAGGAAGTCGCCCACCAGCACGCTGGCCGGATTGCCGAAGCTCTCGTTGGCGGTGGCCCGGCCGCGGCGCAGCGTCGATTCATCGACGACGTCGTCATGCAGCAGCGTCGCGGTATGGATGAACTCCACCACCGCCGCGAGGTTGAAGCGCTGCTCGCCGCGGAAGCCCAGCGCGCCGCAGATCAGCAGCAGCAGGGCGGGGCGCAGGCGCTTGCCGCCGGACTGGATGATGTAGCGGGAGACTTCGCCCACCAGGGGGACGCCGGAGTCCAGCCGGCGGGAGATCACGGCGTCGACCTCGCGCATGTCGTCCGCGATGAGGGAAAGTACGGAGCCTGCGCTGGGGGAGGAATCGGTCAAGGCGGGGGTCCGGGGAATTGGCGGGGATTAGAGGAAGGCCCCCGGCGCGCTCCCCGGGGCGCCGCGGCACGGCTTGTGAGCGGCCACCAACTATGCTATAGTCGCGGGCTCTCCGGAAATGGGTCCGGACGATACTGGGCTTCCCCGGAAGCCCGTTCCAAGTGAGGTCAACCATGTACGCGGTCATAAAAACCGGTGGCAAGCAGTATCGCGTTGCTTCCGGCGACAAGATCAAGGTAGAACAGATTGCTGCGGACATCGGCCAGGAAATCACGATCGACCAGGTGCTCGC
>DASWUI010000867.1:0-2374 GCA_036401715.1 Ramlibacter sp.
CGCCAGGATCACGCCGTCGTTGTCGTTGGGGAAGCGCTGCGCGTAGTTGCGCCAGCAGTCGATCGCCTCCTCGAAGCTGCCGACCACCGCGAAGGCGACCGCCGTGAAGCGCGCCGGCAGCCAGTCGACCGCCGTCCAGGCTCGGGCCGCCGCCGATTGCAGCGCTTCGCTGGCCGGCTGCACCTGCATGCGGTTGCGGTGGCGCCAGTATCTCCCGACGAATTCGGCCATGCGGTAAAGCACGGCGCCGGCCGGACCGAGCCCGAAGGCCGCCAGGATGGAGAACCAGGCGAGCACGCCGAACACGTGGCGATGGGCCGCGAGCACCGAGTACTCGATCACGTGGCGCACGATCTCGCTGCGCGGCAGCTCGCTCGCATCCACCCGCTGCCACTGCGCCAGCAGCTGGCGCGCCTTGGCCTCGTCGCCGGCTTCCAGGGCGTCGCGGATGTCGGTGAAGTGATGGCTGAACTGGCGGAAGCCCAGCGTGATGTAAAGCACCACCACGCTCCACACCATGGCCGCGGGCCAGCCGATGAAGTAGGCCAGCAGCCAGTGCACCGCCAGCGCGAGCAGCGAGGGCACGATCACCGCCAGCACCCAGGAGATCCAGCCGTGCTGCGGCTTGCCGGCGTCGAAGTTGCGGCTGACCCAGCGCGCCCACACCCTCAGGCCCGAATGGATGGGGTTGTGCGGACCCAGCGGACGCACCTGTTCGATCAACAGGGCGAACAGGATCGCGAAAAAGGACATGCCGGAATGATAGCCGCGCAGCCTTGCGGGGCGCCGCTCATGTCCTGCGGGCCGCCGCTCACGTCATTGCGCGCCGGCGCATGTCATTGCGGGCCCGTTCATGTCATTGCGGGCTTGACCCGCAATCCACCGCCGCATGGATCCCGGGTCGAGCCCGGGATGACATGGCTCGTGGCTCGTGGCTCGTGGCTCGTGGCGCGTGGCTCGAGGTCCACGATCCCGGATCAAGCCCCGGACGACATGGCCTCTTGCGGCCGCAGCGCCGTCACGCCGCCAGGAAGCGGTAGAAATTCCGCAGCATCGCCGCCGTCGCCCCCCAGATGAAGCGCTCCCGGCCCTCGGCCTCGTACGGCATGGAGAACCATTCCCGCCGCACCCCGCTGAACTCGATCGCGTGGCGGCGGTGGTGGGCCGGGTTCATCAGGAAGTCCAGCGGCACCTCGAAGGCGTCCGCCACTTCGTGCGCATTCAGCGCGAGCCGGTAGTCCGGCCGCACCAGCGCGATCACCGGGGTGATGATGAACATCGTGCCGGTCTTGTAGGTGGGCATGTCGCCGATCACCTCCGCCAGCGAACGCTCCAGCCCGATCTCCTCGTGGGCCTCCCGCAGCGCGGTGTCGGCGGGGTCGGCATCGGTGTCGTCGCGCTTGCCGCCCGGAAAGGCGACCTGCCCCGAATGGGTGCTCAGGTGCGCGGTGCGCTGCGTGAGCAGCACCGTCGGCCGCTCGCGCATGACGATGGGCACCAGCACCGCGGCTTCGGCGGTCTTGCGGTTCGTGAAGCGCGGCTCGGCCCAGATCTCCGGCTCCCAGGCGGGCGGCTGCGCGAAGCGGCGGCGCAGCGCCTCGGGCACCAGCAGCCCCGGGTCCACCGGGGGCAGGTGCGTGTCGATGCCGATCACCGGGACTTCGCGCGGGTCGAAGTTCGGGATCTTCGACAGCGGCGTGTCGGGCGGGATGGCGGCGGACGGGTCGATCGGCATGGGCGGGGCTGGAATGAAAAACCGCCGCGAGCACGAGGCCGGCGGCGGCTTGTTCGCGAGCTCGCGGTGAAGCTTACTCGGCGGCGGCCTTCTGCGTGTGGGCCAGCTTTTCCTTGATGCGGGCCGACTTGCCGGAACGCTCGCGCAGGTAGTACAGCTTGGCACGGCGGACGTCGCCGCGACGCTTCACCTCGACGCCGGCGATCAGCGGGCTGTAGGTCTGGAACGTGCGCTCCACGCCTTCGCCGCTGGAGATCTTGCGCACCGTGAAGGCGCTGTTCAGGCCGCGGTTGCGCTTGGCGATCACCACGCCTTCGTAGGCCTGCACGCGCTTGCGGTTGCCTTCGACGACGTTCACCGAGACGATCACGGTGTCGCCGGGGGCGAAGGCCGGGATGTTCTTGCCCAGGCGGGCGATTTCCTCTTGTTCGAGGGTCTGGATCAGGTTCATGGCTACCTCTGGGATCTTGCCCGCGCTGCGCCGCGACGCGAAGGCGTCGCTCGGTGCCTTGGTCCTGGCTTCGCTGGCCCACCAGGGGGTGGGGCGGCTCGGACGGCCGGGCAGAGGATCGGAAAGCCGGCCATTATAGCGTGCGCAGGAAATCCTCGTCCAGGCGCGTGAGCCGGCCTTCTTTCCTG
>DASWUI010000868.1:0-7845 GCA_036401715.1 Ramlibacter sp.
CGGCGGCGCCCTCGACGTGGACAGCCTGCAGCGGGCCTATGCCCGGGGCATCTTTCCCTGGTTCAGCGAAGGCCAGCCCATCCTGTGGTGGAGCACGGACCCCCGCATGGTCCTGTTCACGAACGAGTTCAAGCTGCACCGCTCCCTGCGCAAGACCATCGCCCGCTTCGCCGCCGACCCGCAGTGCGAGATCCGCTTCGACGGCGACTTCGACGCGGTGATCCACTCCTGCGCGACCAGCCAGCGCCCCGGGCAGTCGGGGACCTGGATCGTTCCGGCCATGGTGGCCGCCTACCAGGCGTTCCACCGCGCCGGCTTCGCCCACAGCGTCGAGACCTGGATCGACGGGCGCCTGGCCGGCGGCCTCTACTGCGTGGTGGTCGGCCGCGCCGTGTTCGGCGAGTCGATGTTCACGCGCGTGCCGGATGCCTCCAAGATCGCGCTGGCCGCGCTGGTGGCCTGGGCCCGGCAGGCGCAGGTGCGCATGATCGACTGCCAGCAGAACACCCGGCACCTCGCCTCGCTGGGCGCGCGCGAGATCCCGAGGGCGGAATTTGTGCAACAAGTCGCCGCCCAGGCGCGCCGCCCCCCTGCAGCCTGGCGATTCGAGCCCGTATACTGGAACGCACTCCTGCCGCATTCGACACCTGCGTGACGCATCTCAAGGATCTCCCGCTCCAGACGCTGCAGTTCTACGCGACGGCGCCCTACCCGTGCAGCTACCTGCCCGGCAAGCAGGCACGCTCGCAGGTGGCCACGCCAAGCCACCTGATCCACAACGACGCGTATTCGGACCTGGTGACCAGCGGGTTCCGCCGCAGCGGCATGTTCACCTACCGCCCCTACTGCGACGGCTGCCGCGCATGCGTGCCGCTGCGCGTGGTGGTGGGCGCGTTCCGCCCCAGCCGCAGCCAGCGGCGCGCCTGGAAGCAGCACGCCAACCTGCAGGCGCGCGTGCTCAAGCTCTGCTTCGTGCCGGAGCACTACCACCTGTACCTGCGCTACCAGACCGGCCGCCACGCGGGCGGCGGCATGGACCACGACAGCATCGACCAGTACACGCAGTTCCTGCTGCAAAGCCGGGTGAACTCGCGGCTGGTGGAGTTCCGCGAGAGGATGCCCGATGGCAGCATCGGCCCGCTGCGCATGGTGTCCATCCTGGACGTGCTGAACGACGGCATCTCCGCCGTCTACACCTTCTACGAGCCCGACCCCGATGCGAGCTACGGCACCTACAGCGTGCTGTGGCAGATCGACCAGGCGCGGCGGCTCAAGCTGCCGCACGTCTACCTCGGCTACTGGATCGCGGAGAGCCCGAAGATGAACTACAAGTCCCGCTTCGACCCGCACGAGGTGCTGGTCGACGGCGAGTGGCGTGCCGGCCAGCCAGGCTGACGCCGGAACCCGGGGGATGCCCGGGCTGCTTTTCACAAGATAAAATGGGCGGCGAGGTACTGCCCATGCGACAAAAAGACTCCCAAGCCCCGGCCACGCCGACCATCCAGGTCATCGAGCGCATGTTCGCGCTCATCGACGTGCTGGCGTCCCGCGAGGACGCGATCTCCCTGAAGGAGATCAGCGAGAAGACCGGCCTCCACCCTTCCACCACCCACCGCATCCTCAACGACCTGGCGACCGGCCGCTTCGTCGACCGGCCCGAGGCCGGCAGCTACCGCCTGGGCATGCGACTGCTGGAGCTGGGCAACCTGGTCAAGGCGCGGCTGAACGTGCGCGACGCCGCGCTGGTGCCCATGCGCGAGCTGCACAAGCAGATCCAGCAGCCCGTGAACCTGAGCGTGCGCCAGGGCGACGAGATCGTCTACGTCGAGCGCGCGTACAGCGAACGCTCGGGCATGCAGGTGGTGCGCGCCATCGGCGGGCGCGCTCCGCTGCACCTGACCTCCACCGGCAAGCTGTTCCTGGCCGCGGACGATCCGCAGCGCGTGCGTGCCTACGCCACGCGCACCGGGCTGGCGGGCCACACGAAGAACAGCATCACGCAGCTGCCCGTGCTGGAGCGCGAGCTCGCCAAGGCCAGGCAGTACGGCATCGCCCGCGACAACGAGGAACTGGAGCTGGGCGTGCGCTGCATGGCCGCCGGCATCTACGACGACCAGTCCAAGCTGGTGGCCGGGCTGTCGATCTCCGCGCCGGCCGACCGCCTGGACGAGAACTGGCTGCAGAAGCTGCAGGCCACCGCGGACGAGATCTCCGCGGCGCTGGGCTACAAGCCGCCGACGCAGCGCATGGCGGCGTGAGCGCCAACGACGAAGGGCCCCGCGGGGCCCTTCGTTCTTTCCACCCGGGTCAGCTATTGACCTGGCGGATCAGGACGTTGCCGTTCGGCAGCGGCACCCCCGTGGGCGAGGTCGTCTCCACCCAGCGGCGCACGCGCTCGGCGTCGCCGATGCGGCTCAGCTTGCCGGCCGAATCCAGGAACACCATGATCAGCTTGCGGCCGGCGACCTTGGCCTGCATCACCAGGCACTGGCCCGCTTCCGCGATGTAGCCGGTCTTCTGCAGGCCGATCTCCCAGGCGGGGTTCTTCACCAGCCGGTTCGTGTTGCCGAAGCGCAGCGTGCGGCGGCCGACTTCGACTTCATGGCCCGGCGAAGTGGACAGCTCGCTGAGCATCTTGTCGGTCGACGCGACCGCCACCAGTCGGGCGAGATCCTGCGCGCTCGACTGGTTGCGGCTGGACAGGCCCGTGGGCTCCACGTACTTCGTGTCCGACATGCCCAGCATCTTGGCCTTCTGGTTCATCGCTTCCACGAAGGCATTCATGCCGCCGGGATAGGTGCGGCCCAGCGCGTGGGCCGCGCGGTTCTCGCTGGACATGAGCGACAGGTGCATCAGCTCGCCGCGGGTGAGCGTCGTGCCGACGCGCAGGCGCGAGCTGCTGCCCTTTTCCGTGTCCACGTCGTCCTGGGTGATGGTGATCGTCTCGTCCATCGGCAGCTTGGCCTCGCTGATGATCAGGCCGGTCATGAGCTTGGTGATGGAGGCGATCGGCAGCACCGCCGAATCGTTCTTGCGCAGGAGCACCTGCCCGTTGTCCTGGTCGATGACCAGGGCGACGCTGGACTTCAGGTCAAGCTCGTCATCGGTGGAATGGAGGCCGGCGAGCTGGCCGAACGAAGGACGGGCGGGAACGAGGCGGACGACGGAGCGCTGGCGCGCCGACATCCTGTTGCGACCCGACGCATAGCTCTTCGCGACGCGCGCGCGCTTGACGACGCTGGTGTGCTCCTTCTTCACGACGCGCTTGGCCGGCGCCGCTTCCGCGGCGGCGGGGGCCAACGCCAGAGCCAAGACACTCAGGGCGATGGTGTGAACGAGTCGGATCAAGTTCGGTACTCCTGGCAACGACGTCCCGGGGTGTAGGAGACTGCTGACACCCTCGGGGCGAAGTGTACTTCGGCTGTGTACTGGCGGGCTCAAAAGTTACAAAAATCAATGACTTAGGAGACTAAGCTCACAGCCGAGCTTCGGAATAGGTATTAACCCTAGACGTTGCCACCCCCCTGCGCCGCCACCCGCTCCACCTTGCTGCGCAGCTTGTTCAGCGCGCTCAGGTAGGCCTTGGCGGACGCGACCACGATGTCGGGGTCCGCCCCGACGCCGTTGACCACCCGGCCCGAGTTCTGCAGCCGCACCGTCACCTCGCCCTGGCTCTCGGTGGAGCCGCTGATGGCGTTGACCGAGTACAGCACCATTTCCGCCCCGCTCTTCACCTGGCTTTCGATCGCCTTGAGCGAGGCATCGACCGGGCCGTTGCCGTCGGACTCGCCCCGGACTTCCTTGCCCTGGGCCGTGAAGACGACTTGCGCATGGGGGCGCTCGCCCGTCTCGCTGTGTTGCCGCAAGGAGACAAGCCGGTAGCTTTCCTCTTCCTTGGTGACGGCCTCGTCGCTCACCAGGGCCAGGATGTCCTCGTCGAAGATCTCGCTCTTGCGGTCGGCCAGTTCCTTGAACTTGGCGAAGGCGGCGTTGATCTCGGCCTCGCTGTCCAGCTCCACGCCGAGCTCCTGCAGGCGCTGCTTGAACGCATTGCGGCCCGACAGCTTGCCCAGCACGATCTTGTTGGCGGACCAGCCGACGTCCTCGGCCCGCATGATCTCGTAGGTGTCGCGCGCCTTGAGCACGCCGTCCTGGTGGATGCCGCTGGCGTGCGCGAAGGCGTTGGCGCCCACCACCGCCTTGTTCGGCTGCACCACGAAGCCGGTGGTCTGGCTGACCATGCGGCTGGCGGCCACGATGTGCGTCGTGTCGATGTTCACTTCCAGGCCGAAGTAGTCCTTGCGGGTCTTCACGGCCATGACGACCTCTTCCAGCGAGCAGTTGCCGGCGCGCTCTCCGAGCCCGTTGATCGTGCACTCGACCTGCCGCGCCCCGCCGAGCTTCACGCCCGCCAGCGAGTTGGCCACGGCCATGCCGAGGTCGTTGTGGCAGTGCACGGACCAGATCGCCTTGTCGGAGTTGGGGATGCGCTCGCGCAGCGTGCGGATGAAGTTGCCGTACAGCTCCGGCACCGCATAGCCGACCGTATCGGGCACGTTGATGGTCGTGGCTCCTTCGGCGATCACGGCCTCCAGCACGCGGCAGAGGAAGTCCACTTCGCTGCGGTAGCCGTCCTCGGGCGAGAACTCGATGTCGCCGCACAGGTTGCGCGCGAAGCGCACCGACTGCTTCGCCTGTTCCAGCACCTGCTCGGGCGTCATGCGCAGCTTCTTCTCCATGTGCAGCGGCGAGGTCGCGATGAAGGTGTGGATGCGCGCGCGGTTCGCGCCCTTGAGCGCCTCGGCCGCGCGCGAGATGTCGCGGTCGTTGGCGCGCGACAGCGAGCAGATGGTGGAGTCCTTGATCGCATTGGCGATCGCCTGCACGGCCTCGAAGTCGCCGTTGGAGCTGGCGGCGAAGCCGGCCTCGATCACGTCGACGCGCAGCCGCTCGAGCTGCCGCGCGATGCGCAGCTTCTCGTCCTTGGTCATGGAGGCGCCGGGCGACTGCTCGCCGTCGCGCAGCGTCGTGTCGAAAATGATCAGTTGGTCTGCCATGTGGATTCCTCTTGTTCGCAAGCGAGGCCGGCGCGCTGCAGGCCCGAGACGATGGCCTTGAGCGACGCCGACACGATGTTCGCGTCCATGCCGACGCCGAACAGCGTCCGGTCGCCGACCCGCAGCTCCAGGTACGCCACGGCCCGCGCGTCGGCGCCGGATGCGATTGCGTGCTCATGGTAGTCGAGCACGCGGATGCTTTCACCGGTGGCCTGGGCCAGGCCCTCGACGAAAGCGTCGATCGGGCCGTTGCCGGCGCCGCGCACCGTGAGCTCGCGGCCGCCCGCGCGTACGTCGGCGGCCAGCGTCACCAGCTCGCCCGCCGCGCCCGTGCCCGCCTCCAGCACCTGGTGCGACACGCTGGCCTGTCCCAGCCGGTACTCGCGCTCGAACAGCGCCCACAGGTCGCGCGCGCCCAGCTCCTTGCCGCTGGCGTCCATCACGCCCTGCACCACCCGGCTGAACTCGATCTGCAGGCGCCGCGGCAGTTCCAGCCCGTACTCGGTCTCCAGCAGGTAGGAGATGCCGCCCTTGCCCGACTGGCTGTTGACGCGGATCACCGCCTCGTAGCTGCGGCCCAGGTCCTTGGGGTCGATCGGCAGGTAAGGCATGTCCCAGGCCTCGCCTTCCTTGCGCGCGGCGAAGGCCTTGCGGATCGCATCCTGGTGCGAGCCGGAGAAGGAGGTGTAGACCAGGTCGCCGACATAGGGGTGCCGCGGGTGCACCGGCAGCTGGTTGCAGTGCTCCACGGTGCGGCGGATCTCGTCGATGTCGGAGAAGTCCAGGCCCGGGTGCACGCCCTGGCTGTAGAGGTTCAGCGCCACGTTGACCAGGTCGAGGTTGCCGGTGCGTTCGCCGTTGCCGAACAGGCAGCCTTCCAGGCGGTCGGCGCCGGCCATGACCGCGAACTCGCCGGCGGCGGTGCCGGTGCCGCGGTCGTTGTGGGGGTGCACCGACAGCACGATGGAATCGCGCCGCGCCAGGTGGCGGTGCATCCACTCGATCATGTCCGCGAAGATGTTGGGCGTGGAGTGCTCCACCGTCGAGGGCAGGTTGACGATGCACTTGCGCGCGGGCGTCGGCTGCCAGACCTCCGTGACCGCATCCACCACCCGCTTGGCGAAGGCGAGCTCGGTGCCGGAGAACATCTCGGGCGAGTACTGGAACACCCAGTCGGTCTCCGGCTGCCGCGCCGCCAGTTCCTGGAACAGGCGGGCCTGCGAGGTGGCGAGGTTCACGATGCCCTCCTCGTCCAGGCCCAGCACCACCTTGCGCATCACCGGCGCGGTGGCGTTGTACAGGTGCACGATCGCGCGGCGGGCTCCCTTGAGCGATTCGAAGGTGCGGCGGATCAGCTCCTCCCGCGCCTGCGTGAGCACCTGGATGGTCACGTCGCGCGGGATCAGGTCCTCCTCGATCAGCTTGCGGACGAAGTCGAACTCCACCTGCGAGGCCGAGGGGAAGCCGACCTCGATCTCCTTGAAGCCGACCGCCACCAGGGTCTCGAACATGCGCAGCTTGCGCGGGATGTCCATGGGCTCGATCAGGGCCTGGTTGCCGTCGCGCAGGTCCACGCTGCACCACACGGGCGGCTTCGCGATCACGGCGTCCGGCCAGGCGCGGTCGGCCAGCCGCACGGGCGCGAAGGGGCGGTACTTGCTGGCGGGGTTCTTCAACATCGGCATGGTCCAGGTCTTTCCAGGGGGTGAACCAGCAGCCCCAAATGCAAACGGCCCGCTGCTGGTGGCAAACGGGCCGTGATACGGGAATGCTGCGCGCGCGCTACCGTCTCCGCCCGTGGGGGGATAGCAGTAGGGCCAGCGCAATGCGGTTCATGGCGGCAACTCTAGCACACAAACCCCGGTCAGCGGTGCAGCCCGGACTCTTCGGGCTCGTCCGTGGAGGTGCTGATCACGCTGGCGCGCTGGCCGCGCGCCTTGCGCCAGAAGTACACCCCGTAGCCGGAAAGCCCGTAGATCACGAAGATGGCGAACAGCACCACGGGCGGGTCGATGTTGATCACGGCGATGCCCAGCGCGATCAGCACGATCACGGCGAAGGGCACGCTCTTCTTCATCTGGATGTCCTTGAAGCTGTAGAAGGGCACGGTGGTGACCATCGTGAGCCCCGCGTACAGCGCCACGGCGAACATGATCCACGTGACGTCGTAGGGGCGCACGCGGTAGTCGGTCATGAGCCAGATGAAGCCGGCGACCAGCGCCGCGGCCGCCGGCGACGGCAGGCCCTGGAAATAGCGCTTGTCCACCACGCCGGTGTTCACGTTGAAGCGCGCCAGGCGCAGCGCGGCGCAGGCACAGTAGACGAAGGCGGCGATCCAGCCCCAGCGGCCGAGGCCCTTGAGCGCCCACTCGTAGGCGATCAGCGCCGGCGCGGCACCGAAGGAGACCATGTCGGACAGCGAGTCCATCTGCTCGCCGAAGGCGCTCTGCGTGTTGGTCATGCGGGCGACGCGCCCGTCCAGGCTGTCCAGCACCATGGCGCTGAAGACGCCCACCGCGGCCAGGTCGAAGCGGCCGTTCATGGCCATGACGATGGCGTAGAAGCCGCCGAACAGGGCGGCCAGCGTGAAGAGGTTGGGCAGGATGTAGATGCCTTTGCGGCGCTTGCGCACCACCACTCCCTCGGGCGGCATCTCGTCTTCGTGTCCGTCGTGCATGGGGCAAGTGTAAGGGCGGTTGGTTGCGGAAAGAACACGCCGCCGATCCGTCACCCCAGGGGTGCCCGTCGTCCCCGCGCAGCCCGTCATCCCCGCGCAGGCGGGGATCCA
>DASWUI010000869.1:0-1731 GCA_036401715.1 Ramlibacter sp.
CGAGCCCGTGGCGCTGGAGCAGATCATCCACAACCTGCTCACCAATGCCTTGCAGGCGCTGGACCAGGTCCCGGCGCAGGAGCGCAAGCTCTCGGTGCGGCTGGAAGCCGACCAGGGCGAGGGCGCGCTGACCGTGGGCGACAGCGGGCCGGGCATCGCGCCCGACGTGCTGCCGCGCATCTTCGAACCCTTCTTCACCACGCGCGAGAATGGTCTCGGGCTGGGCCTGAGCCTGTGCGAGTCGCTGGCCGCCGGCATGGGCGGACGCCTGGGCGTGCAGCCGCGTTCGCCGCGCGGCGCCGCCTTCACCTTGCGGCTTCCGCTGGCCACGGCATGAACGCTCCCCTGTCACCGCTGATCCACCTGATCGACGACGACGAGGCCGTGCGCAACAGCCTCGCCCTGCTGATCTCCACCGTGGGTCTGCGCGTGCAGGGCTGGAGCGACCCGCAGCAGTTCCTGCGCGGCTTCCCGCGGCAGGACATAGGCGCGATCGTGCTGGACGTGCGCATGCCGGGCACCAGCGGGCTCACCGTGCTGGACACGCTGGTGGCGCAGGGGGTGGACCAGCCGGTGATCATGCTCACGGGGCACGGGACGGTGGAGATGTGCCGGCGCGCGTTCAAGGCGGGCGCCGCGGAGTTCCTGGAGAAGCCGGTGGACGACGAAGCCCTGCTGGAAGCGCTGCAGAACGCGGTGCGGCAGCACGTGAAGTCGCGCGAGCGGCTGGCGGCGGACCGTGCGGCCAGGGAACGCTATGCGCAGCTGTCGGAGCGCGAGAGGGAAGTCGTCGGGCTGATCGTCGAAGGACTCACCAACAAGGAGATCGGCCGCGCCCTGTCGCTGTCGCCACGCACGGTGGAAACGCACCGGGCGAACCTGTTCGCGAAGCTGCAGGCGGAGTCGCTGGCGCAGTTGATCCGCAGGTATGCGGCGGTGATCGATGAGGCGGGGCGTGCGTAGGAGTCGCGGTACGCGACGCTCCGTAGAACTACGGAGCCCCGAGCGTAGCCGTACGAATTCCGCCTTCCCCATCGCCTTCCTACAGTTCTCCCACGGTCACCCCGGACCGCGACCACCCCACGGAGAACCCATGCGCCTCATCGCTTCCGCCCTCGCCGCTTCCCTCGCCTGCGCCGCCGTCGGCGCCAATGCCCAGGCCGTGCGCTCCGAGCGCAACATCTCGCTGGCCCTGGCCAGCCAGATCGCCACCGAAACGGTGAACGCCTGCGCCGCCAACGGCTACGCCGTCGCCGCCACCGTGGTGGACCGCGCCGGCACCGTCAAGGCGCAGATGCGCGCCGACAATGCCGGCCCGCACACGCTCGGCTCCAGCGAGCGCAAGGCGTGGACCTCGGCCTCGGCGAAGAACACCACGTCCGCCATGCAGCAGGGCGCGCAGCAGAACCCCGCGGCCGCCAACCTGGTGTACCTGCCGGGCTTCCTGCTGCTGGGCGGCGGCGTTCCGATCAAGGTGGGCAACGACACCATCGGCGCCGTCGGCGTCGGCGGCGCCCCCGGCGGCCACCTCGACGAGCAGTGCGCGATGGCGGCGCTCGAGAAGGTCAAGGGCCAGCTGCAATGAAGACGCTGCGCGCTCTCGCGACGGCGCTGGGCATGGCACTCGCCAGCGTGGCGGCCGTGACGGTGCAGGCGCAGGTCGGCCCCTCCGCGGCGGAGGCGGCCCGCTACCAGGGCCTGCACGCGGCGGCGCACCCCGGCGGCGCCGCG
>DASWUI010000870.1:0-3340 GCA_036401715.1 Ramlibacter sp.
TTCTCGTTGGAGAAGGGCTGCTGCCCCACCCAGGGCACGCCCTCGCCGCCCATCTGCGTGAAGCCGATGGTGGCGCGGTCCATCCAGGTCGCCATGAAGTGGCAGCCGATGCCGGCCATTGCGCGCGAACCCTCGGGCACCACCGTCGACGTGTTGTGCGGGCAGCCGGAACAGAACCAGGGCATGCGGTCGCCCTTGACCTCCACCACCTGCAGTGCGCGTTCCTTGGCCTCCAGGATCGCCAGCTGCGCGTCGATGCGGGCCTGCACGTCGGCGTCCAGCCCCATCTTCCCGAGGCGGCGGGCGATGGCGCGGGCGATCAGCGTCGGCGACAGGTCCGCGTTGGCGCGCAGCAGCGTGTGCGCGGTCGGGTTGGGCATGGACCACTCGCCGCCCGAGTGCCCGCCTTCGCCCTCGTCGAACTTGCCGACCACGTTGGGCCGCACGTCGGGCCGCCAGTTGTAGAGCTCTTCCTTCAGCTGGTACTCGATGACCTGGCGCTTCTCTTCCACCACCAGGATCTCGCGCAGCCCTTCGGCGAATTCGCGCGTGCCCTGCGCCTCCAGCGGCCACACCACGCCCACCTTGTGGACGCGGATGCCCAGGCGCCGGCAGGTGTCGTCGTCGAGGCCGAGGTCCAGCAGTGCCTGGCGCGTGTCGTTGTACGCCTTGCCGCTGGCGATGATGCCGAAGCGGTCGTTCGGCGTGGCCACCACGTTGTAGTTGAGGCGGTTGGCGCGGATGTACGCCAGCGCCGCGTACCACTTGTAGTCGAACAGGCGCGCTTCCTGGTCCAGCGCCGCGTCGGGCCAGCGGATGTGCACGCCGCCCGGGGGCATCTGGAAGTCCGTGGGAATCCGGACCTGCACCCGCTCGGGATCGATCATCGCGGTGGCGCTGGACTCGACGATCTCCTGGATGGTCTTCATGCCGGCCCAGACGCCGGCGTAGCGGCTCATGGCGAAGGCGTGCAGGCCCAGGTCGAGGATTTCCTGCACGGTGGCCGGGAAGAACACCGGCAGCCCGCAGGCCTTGAAGATGTGGTCGCTCTGGTGCGCCGCGGTGGAACTCTTGGCGACGTGGTCGTCGCCGGCCACGGCGATCACGCCGCCCCAGGGCGTGGTGCCCGCCATGTTGGCGTGCTTGAACACGTCGGAGCAGCGGTCCACGCCCGGGCCCTTGCCGTACCAGATGCCGAACACGCCGTCGAACCGGTTGGTCCCGGGCGGGGCGAATCCGAGCTGCTGGGTGCCCCACAGCGCGGTGGCCGCGAGCTCCTCGTTCACGCCCGGCTGGAAGACGATGTTCTGCGCCTGCAGGTAGCTGCGCGCCTTCCACAGCGCCTGGTCGTAGCCGCCCAGGGGCGAGCCCCGGTAGCCGCTGATGAAGCCGGCGGTGTTCTTGCCGGCCAGCGCGTCGCGCTGCCGCTGCAGCATCGGCAGCTTGACCAGCGCCTGCACGCCGCTCATGAACGCGCGCCCGTAATCGAGCGAGTACTTGTCGTCCAGGGTGACGCTTTCGAGCGCCTTGCGAATGTGTTCGGGCAGCGGTGCGTTCATCTTTGCATTGTCTCCATCGACGCGCCTGTCGTGACGGGCCAGTGTATGCGCGGCAGGACGATATGTTTTTGCGTTCTGTGCCCTTGAACCGGTACGATGCGAAAGAATCTTGCTCCCAAAGCCCATTTATGGAAACGCTTGACAGATATGACATCCAAATCCTTACCGAGCTCCAGGCCGACGCGCGGCTGACCAACGCGGAGCTTGCCCAGCGCGTGGGGCTGTCGGCGGCGCCCTGCTGGCGGCGGGTGCGGGCGCTGGAGGAGGCGGGCTACATCAAGGGCTACCACGCGGAGATCGACCGCCACCGCATCGGCCTGGGCGTGCTGGCCTTCGTGCGGCTGGACGCGGACCGCAACACCGGGGAGCGCACGCGCGAGATGGAAGACGCGATCCGCAAGATCCCGGAGATCGTCTCCTGCCACTACATCAGCGGCGCGGGGACGTTCGAACTTCAGGTGGTCTCGCGCGACCTGGACACCTTCTCGCAGTTCGCGCGCAAGGTGCTGATCAACCTGCCCAACGTGAAGGACCTCCACACCAGCTTCTCGCTCGGGGAGGTGAAGGCGAGTTCGAGCTGGCCGCTGTCGCACCTGAAGGCCTGACTCGTCATCCCCGCGGAGGCGGGGACCCAAGGCGTCCGCATTCGACTGCGCGCGCAGCGCGCAGCTCCAACGCTTTGGGTTCCCGCCTCCGCGGGAATGACGGGCCTCACCGCGGCCAGAGCACCCACAGCGCCAGCGGCTGCTTCAACCGTCCCGCGATCTCCCCCGCCTCCGCGCCCCAGCCGACGAAGTAATCCGCCCGCACCGCCCCCACGATCGCGCTGCCGGTGTCCTGGGCGATCACCAGCCGGTTCAGGTTCAGCACCGGGCCGGGCGAAGACAGCCACACCGGCGTGCCGTAGGGAATGCTGTCCTTGTCCACGGCGATCGAGCGCCCGGGCGTGAGCGGCACGCCCTGCGCGCCGCGCGGGCCGAAGGCGGCGTCCAGTTCCGACAGCGGCTCCTCGCGGAAGAAGACCATGCGCGGATTGCTCCACAGCATCTCCTGCACGCGCTGCGGATTGGCGCGCGCCCAGGCCTTGATGCCGGGCCAGGAGGCATCGCGCAGCGCTCCCTGCTGCAGCAGCCAGCTGCCCACGCTGCGGTACGGCTGCTCGTTGCTGCCGGCGAAAGCCAGCCGCACGGTGCTCACGCGGCCGTCCGGCTCGGTGATGCGAACGCGGCCGGAGCCCTGGATCTGCAGCGACAGCGCATCCAGCGGGTCGGCCAGGTAGGCGATCTCGCGCCCGCGCAGGGCTGCGCGCGCCTGCGGCAAGGTATCGATCTCCTGCCGGGTGTACCAGGGCCTGCGCGTCGCGAGGTCCGCGGGCGGCCGGTACAGCGGCACCTGGTGCGCGGAAGTGGGCACCCGGCTGGCGTCCAGCAGCGGCTCGTAGTAGCCGGTCAGCAGCGATTCGGCGCCGGCCTGCAGCGGCTCCACGCGGTAAGGCTGCAGGCGCTGCTGGATCCAGGCGCGCTGCTCGCCGGCGCTGGCGATGGAGAGGCGCCGCACCTCGGGGCAGAGGGCGGCATGCGGCGGCGGCGGGCGCTCGCAGCTGCGGATCCACGCATTCCACGCTTCGTGCAGGGCGTCGCCCGCGAATCCCGGCAGCTCGCTCCATGGCACCGGCACCCAGCGGCTGCGGCCGCGCAGGATCGCACCGGCCTGCGGAGCGCCGTCCGCGGGTGCGGGCTGCGCCGCCGGGGCGCTCACCGCGGGCCGCGGCGGCTCCGGCG
>DASWUI010000871.1:0-2573 GCA_036401715.1 Ramlibacter sp.
ACCTGAAGACCATCATCCACCCGGCCGGCCCGGTCGCCTCCGCCCTGCTCGCCCTGGCCGAGCACAAGGGCATGAGCGGGCGCGAGGTGGTCGACGCGCTGGTGCTGGGCATCGACGTCGCCTGCCGCCTGGGCAACCTGGTGTACCCCGAGCACTACGATCGCGGCTGGCACATCACCGGCACCACCGGCATGCTGGGCGCCGCCGCCGGTTGCGCGCGCCTGCTCAAGCTGGATGCGCGGAAGACGCAGATGGCGCTGGGCATCGCCGCCTCGCAGCCGATCGGCCTGCGCGAGCAGTTCGGCACGATGACCAAGCCCTTCCACCCGGGCGCGGCCGCCCGCGCGGGGCTGATGTCCGCCCTGCTCGCCGCCAAGGGTTTCACTGCCAGTCCGCGCGCGCTGGAGGCGCCGCGCGGATGGGCGCAGGTCGTCTCGACCAGGACCGCGTGGAGCGAAGCGACCGACGAGCTGGGCCAGCGCTTCGAGATCTCCTTCAACAGCTACAAGCCCTTCGCCTGCGGCATCGTGATCCACCCGAGCATCGACGCCTGCGTGCAGCTGCGCGAACGGGGCGTGCGCGCCGAACAGGTCGAGCGCATCGAGCTGCGCGTGCACTCGCTGGTGCTGGAGCTCACCGGCAAGAAGGAGCCCGCGGACGGCCTGCAGGGCAAGTTCAGCGTGTACCACGGCTGCGCCGCCGGCCTGATCTTCGGCCGCGCGGGAGAGGACGAGTACCACGACGACGTCGTCAACCGCCCGGACATGGTGGCGCTGCGCCGCAAGGTGGAGGCCACGATCGACGACGGCATCGACGAGGCCAGCGCCGACGTGACGGCCTGGCTCACCGACGGCCGCAAGGTGCACGTGTTCGTGGAACACGCGATCGGTTCGCTGCAAAAGCCGATGACCGACGCGATGCTGGAAGCCAAGTTCACGCAGCTGTCGCAGCCGCTACTGGGCGCGGCGAAGACGAAGCAGCTGATCGAGGCATGCTGGGGGCTGGGGAAAGCGAAGGACGTGCGGGCGCTGGCGGCGCTGGCGCGGGCCTGATCCGCGCCGGTTTCGGGCGCTCAGGCGCGCGAGGCCATCTCCAGCATCGCCCGGCCGAGCGCATCCACCGACGCCTTTTGCCGGTACAGCAGCGGCCGCTGCGCCTCGATCGTGCGGCGGACTTGTGCGCGCAACTGCGCATCGCCACACAGGCGCGCCACCCTGTCCACGTACTCCGCATGGGTGCGCGCGACCCACTCTTCCATGCCAAGGGATCGCAGGATGCCGCTGCCGAAACGGCCGCGCAGGAAGTCACCCTCCCACGCAACCATGGGCGTGGCGCATTCCACCGCCTGCATGGCGGTGTTGAAGCCGGAAAAGCCGACGGTGTCGAGGAACACGTCGGCGCGCCGCAGCAGGTCGAAGTAGGCGGCCTGCGGCTGCCACGGGATGATGCGCACGCGCGCATCGAAGTCCACGCCGCCTGCGGCGAAGGCCGCGCGCAGGCGCTGCTCGAGTCGCGCGGCGTGCCCGTCGCTGCCGCGGAAGAACACCAGCTTGCACGGTGCGCAGCGGCGGGCGATGTCCACCCACAGCACGTCGTCGGCCGGCGCGTACTTGAAGGCGTGGCCGGGCGCGAGCAGCAGGCGATCGCCGGGCGCCACCCCCCAGGCGGACAGGTCCGCCGCCTGCGGGCGCGTGCCGTAGGGCGGATACGCGCAGCCGAGCCCCGGCAGCACGATCAGTTTCTCGGCGTAGTGCTGCTGCGCGTCTTGCGGCTCGAAGGCTTCGCAGCTGATGAAGCCGTCCAGCGTCGGCAGTCCGCTGGTCATCGGGTGACCCCAGGCCGCCAGCTGCACGCGCGCGAGGCGCAGCGAGGCCAGCCGCAGCGCGGTCGCGTCCATGCCGATTTCGGGATAAACCAGCACATCGAGCTGGGCGTCGCTCACGGCCTTGGCCCACGAGGTCCAGGCGCCCGGGCCCTGGTGCACCCGCACCTTCTTCTTCGCCCATCGGGTCTCATCGTCCTCGAGAGCGCCGGTGTGGAACAGCTGCAGATCGAAGCGCACCGGGTCCAGGTGTTCGACCCAGCCGCGCAGCAGCGCATGCCAGACCGAGTGGCTGTTCACGTGCGCAGACACCACCCCGACCTTCAGCCTGCCGCCATGGATCGCAGCGGGCGCGGGCACCTTCACCTTGCGCGCCCAGCGCGCCATGAGGTCGGCACACAGGGTGCCGTAGCGCTGGAGCAGGTCGCGATGGTTGCCGTCGATGTAGGCGAGGAAGAAGGGCTGCTGCGAACCGACGGCCTCGTGCACGCCCCCGACCGCCTGGGTGCGGCACCACTGCGCGAGCTTGCCCAGCTCGGCGCCGAAGCCGGCGAGCCCCGCCTGCTGCTCCGCCACGCTCATGGGGATGGCGGGCAGTTGTGCCATCGCGAGCGCCCAGCGGGCACGTGCGTGCTGCCGGTCCGCGCGCAGGGCGTCCTCGCAGGCGGCACGCGCGCCGGCGACGTCGCCTTCGCCCACCAGTGCGTTGGCCAGCCAGTAATGCGCCTCCGCATCGCGCGGGTGCGCCGCG
>DASWUI010000872.1:0-5922 GCA_036401715.1 Ramlibacter sp.
TGCAGTACCTCTATGGGCTGGCGCGCGCGGGGCGCGTCGAGGCGGCGCGCGGCTGGCTGGCGAGCATCGAGACGCACGCGCTGCACCGCACCGGCGACGACGCGCTGGTGTGGCAACGCGTGTGCGTCCCCGCGGCACGCGGGCTGCTCGCGCACGCCACCGGCGACTGGAAGACGACGGTGGAAGCCCTGGGCCACGCCTTGCCGCGCCTGCTGGAGATCGGCGGCAGCCACGCGCAGCGCGACCTGTTCGCGCAGGTCCACCTCGATGCACTGGTGAGGAGCGGCCATCTCGCCGGCGCGCAGGACATCCTGCAGCGGCAGGTGCGCGCGCAACCCGAGTCCAGGCGCCTGAAGCGCCAGGCCGGCCGGCTCTACACCGCCTTGGGCTTGCCGTCCCTGACGGCGAACTTCTGCTGATCGTAGACCGGCTGCGGCGGCAGGTCGGCGAGGTGCCGCGTGTCGGCCCAGGTCACGATGTCGAAGGCGCCGTCGCGCACGCGGATGCGGTTGAGGCCGGCGTTCGGGATGTCGCTCTGGCGCGGGCCGCCCAGGCCCAGCGAACGCGCGGTGCGGTAGATCATGTCCAGCACGCCCCCGTGGGTGACCACCACCACGGTCTGCCCCGGGTGCGCCGCCACCAGCCGCTGCACCGCCTCGATCACGCGCGCATGGAAGGCCCGGGTGGATTCGCCCTCGGGCATGGCGAAGTCCTCGTCGAAACGCAGCCAGCCGGCCCAGGCTTCCGGGTGCTCGCGCTGGATGTCGTCCACGCGCATGCCGTCGACGCGGCCGAAGTGCTGCTCGCGCAGGCCGCTTTCCGGAAGGGGAGGCAGCGCGAGCTCACCCGCGATCGGCTCCGCGGTCTGGCGCGCGCGCAGCAGGTCGCTCGCGTAGACCGCGTCCGCCTTCTCGCCGGCCATGCGCGCGGCCAGGCGGCGGGCCTGCTCGAGCCCGATCGCGTTCAGGCCGACGTTCACGTGCCCCTGGAAGCGCAGCTCCCGGTTCATGTCCGTCTCGCCGTGGCGGATCAGCACCAGTTCCGTCATGCGCGCGGTGTCCTCATCCGCCGATTATCCGGCCCCGTGCCGATGCAGAATGCGCGGAATCCCACCCAGGACCGCTTTTTCGGACGATGGGCACACTAATCCTCATTCCCGGCCTGGCCGCCGACGCCGCGATGTGGCGCGAACAGCTACGGGCGCTCGCCGCGTGGCAGCCCCGGGTGGCCGACGTGCACGCGCGCGAGGAGAGCATTGCCGCGATGGCGGCGGCGCTGCTGGCGCAGCACGCGGGACCGCTGGTGCTGTGCGGCGCCTCGATGGGCGGCATGGTCGCGATGGAAGCGGCGCGGCAGGCGCCGGAGCGCGTGGCCGGCCTCGCGCTGCTCGGGACGGATGCGCGGCCGGACACGCCGGAGATGATCGCGCTGCGCGAAGCGGCGATCCTGCAGTTCGCGCAGGGCCGCGCGCGCGAGGTCATCGCACCGAACATCGCGCTGGCCTTCCACCCGGACCATGCGCCGCGCCTGGGGGCGCCCTACCTGGATTTCGTGCTGGCCGCGGGCGCGCAGCAACTGATCCGCCAGAACCGCGCGGTGATCGCCCGGCCGGATGCCCGCCCCCACCTGCCCCGGCTGCAATGCCCGGTGCTGGTGATGTGCGGGGAAGCGGACCTGCTGACGCCCCCGGAGCGCTCCCGGGAGATCGCCGCGCTGGTGCCGCACGCGAAGCTGGTGCTGGTGCCGCGCTGCGGGCACATGCTGACCATGGAAAGGCCGGACGTGGTGAACGCGGTGCTGGCGCAGTGGCTGGGGGAGGTCGCGCCCTTGCGGGCGTGACCCGCAAGGAGGGGCCTACTCCCGCCCCAGGCTGCGCACCTTGTCGATCAGCCGCTGCTGCACCGTGGGCGAGACGAACTGGTGCACCTCGCCGCCCAGCACCGCGATCTCGCGCACGAAGGTGCTGCTGATGAACTGGTACTTGTCGCTGGGGGTGAGGAACACCGTCTCCACGTCCGGCATCAGGTGGCGGTTCATGCCCGCCAGCTGGAACTCGTAGTCGAAGTCGGTCACCGCGCGCACGCCGCGCACCATCGCCTTGCCGCCGCGCGCGACCACGAAATCGCGCACCAGGCCGCTGAAGCCCTCCACGGTCACCTGCGGATAGTCCTTCAGGGCGTCGCGGGCCATGTCGATGCGCTCCTGCATGGTGAAGAGCGACTTCTTGTGGTGCCCCGCCGCCACGGCGACGATCAGGCGGCCGAACAGCTGGCAGGCGCGCCGCACGACGTCTTCGTGCCCCAGGGTCATGGGGTCGAAGGTGCCGGGATAGACGGCGATGACGTCAGTGGCCATGGTGGTCTCCTCATCGCCAGGGAAGGCGGGCCGGTTTGTTGCGCCGCATTATGCAACCGGACGCAACAGGTGCCCGTGGACGGCCCCGGCCTTCATGTGCCGCACCTGTTCGAGCGCGTGCCGCGCCAGCGCTTCGCCCTGCCATTCGGAAGGCGCTTCGAGATAGAGGAAGCCCTGCGGGCGCAGCGCCGGGCGGGCCGCGGCCAGCGCCTTGTCGAACAGGTCCGCCTCGAAAGGCGGGTCCAGGAACACCAGGTCGACGCTGGCCGGCGGCAGCGCCGCCAGCGCGCTCAGCGCGTTGCCCCGCTGCACCCGCACGTTGGCGGCATCCAGTTTCCTGGCGATCGCGCGCAGCTGGTCCACCAGTGCGCCTTCGGCCTCCACCAGCAGCACGTCGGCCGCGCCCCGCGAAGCCGCCTCCAGGCCCAGCGCGCCGGTGCCGGCGAAGGCGTCGACGCAGTGCCAGCCCGTGAGGTCCTGGCCCAGCCAGTTGAAGAGGGTCTCGCGCACCCGGTCCGGCGTCGGCCGCAAGCCGGGCCGGTCCGCCACCGGCAGCGGGGTGCGTTTCCAGAGACCGCCGATGATCCGGACCTGGTTGGGGAGCTTGTGGCGGGCGGGAGAGGCGCTGCGGGGCATGCCGGGAGCTTACCCGGGGCCCGGCCAAAAAAAGGGGCACGGCCGAAGCCGTGCCCCCACTCTCTCCCTGTGAAACTCTCCCTTGCGGTGTTGGCCAGAAGCGTGACAGCGCAAAGCCATTGTTCAGGTAGGCAAGCGGGCGTGCACGCGCACCCCTGTCAAGGTTGACAGGGGTGGGCCTTCGGGGAAAGGCTTACTGTCGGGCGGCCGCCACGTCGCCGCCCACCACCACGGTGACCATGCGGTCCGGCTGCAGCTTGCGGGCGAACGCGGCGCGGATGTCCGCCGCCGTCACCTTCTCGACCTGCTTCGTCCAGGTGTCCAGGTAGTCCAGCGGCAGCTCGTACCAGGCGATGTTGGCCAGGTTGTCCAGCAGCTTGCGGTTGCTGTCGATGCGCAGGGCGAAGCCGCCGATCATGAAGTCCTTGGCCGCCTTGAGCTCCGCCTCGGTCGGCCCTTCGGCCACGAAGCGGCGCACCACGTCGCGCGAGACCTGCACCGCCTGGGCGGCCTGGTCCGGGCGCGTCTGCAGGCCCAGCGTGAAGGCGCCGGCGTGCATGCCGGGGGCGAAGTAGCTGTAGACGCTGTAGCTCAGGCCGCGCTTGTGCCGCACTTCCTCCACCAGCCGCGAGACGAAGCCGCCGCCGCCCAGGATGTAGTTGCCCACCAGCAGCGGGAAGTAGTCGGGATCCGAGCGCTTGTAGCCCGGCTGCCCGATCAGCACGTGCGCCTGCGCGGAGGCGAAGGGCACGTTGCGCTCGGCGGCGGCGGACAGCGGCGACACCTCCGGCACCGGCGGCAGCGGCTGGCAGGCGGCCGCGGGCAGGCGCGACAGCAGGGTGGTCACGATCTGGTCGGCCTGCTCGCGCTTGACCGCACCGACCACGCTCACCTTGGCGCGGCAAGGCTGGATGGTCCCGTAGAAATTGCGCATGTCCTGCACGGTGATGCGCGAGAGCGATTCCTCGGTGGTGTCGTAACCGTAGGGATGCGTGCCGTACACGGCCTGGTTGAAGGTGCGCCCCGCGATCGTGCCGGGCCGCGTGTTGGCTTCGCGGATGGAGGCGACCATGCGCTGGCGCTCGCGCTGCCAGACGTTGTCCGGGAACGAGGGCTCGCCCAGCTGGCGCGCGCCCAGCGCCACCGCCCTCTGCAGCAGGTCCGGATAGGTCAGCGAGCGCAGCGTGAAGCTCATGCGGTCCAGTCCGGCGCTGCCGCCGAAACCGGCGCCCAGGTCCGACCAGGCTTCGCCGAGCTGGTTCTCGTCGAGCGCCGGCTGGCCGTTGCGGGCCTCGACGCCCTTGGACGTCATGGCGGCGGTGACGCCGGCCAGCCCCGCCTTGTCGGCCGGGTCGCGCCGGTCGCCGGCGTCGAAGTCGACCTGCACGTCCAGGATGGGCAGCCCGGGGACTTCCACGAACCAGACCTGCGCGCCGGAGGGCTGCTGCCACTTCTGGATCGGCAGGGCCGCCCAGGCGGGCAGCGTGAAGGATGCGGCCAGGGCGACGGCCGCGGCGCAACGGGCGAAAACTTGTTGCAGGGTCATGCGGCGTTCTTTCAGTGGCGTGCGCCCGCGGCGGGCGGCCGGGGCTTGCGATGGGGGTCGACCGGCAGCGGCCGCAGGATGCCCACGGAGAGCTGGTCGTCGCCGAAGTAGCGGGCGGCCACCGACTTCACCTGGTCGGCCGTCACTTCGCGCAGGCGCGCCATCAGCCGCTCGTCGGCGTCGATCGGCAGGCCCAGCGCCCAGGCGCTTCCGAGTTCGCGCGCCTGCCCCATCACGGAGTCGAGCTTGTAGATCTCGCCGGCGATCCAGCGGGTCTTCACGCGCTGCAGTTCGGCCTCGGTCACGCCTTCGCGGGCGACGCGGGCGACCTGCTCGCGCAGCGCCGCTTCCACCTGTTCCGGCGTCTTGCCGGCGGCGGGCACGCCCGCCAGCGTGAACAGCTGCGGCCCGCGGCCCCACAGGCCGTTGCCGGCGTCGACGCTGTCGGCCACGCGGTCGGGGCCCTGCGTGAGCGCCCGGTCCAGCCGCGCACCCTGGTAGCCGTCGAGCACCGCGGCCAGCACCGTGAGCGCCAGCGCGTCGTCGTTCTCCGGCGTCTTGTCGAAGGAGCGCAGCTGCGGCACCTTGAAGGCCAGGGCCACGAAGGACTGGTCCGCGGGCGCCTTGAATTCCATGCGGCGCATGCCGTTCTGCTGCGGCTCCTCGCGCGGCTTGCGCGGCGGCACCGGCCGCGCCGGGATCCTGCCGTAGTGCTTGTCCACCAGGCGGCGCACCTGCGCCGGGTCGACGTCGCCGGCGACGATCACGGCGGCATTGGCCGGCACGTACCAGCGGCGGTAGAACTCGCGCGCGTCCTGCGCGGTCATGGCTTCGAGGTCGCTCATCCAGCCCACCACCGGGCGGCGGTAGGGCGAGGACTGGTACACGACGGCGCTGAGCTGCTCGTACAGCAGCGCGCGCGGGTTGTCCTCGGTGCGGCTGCGGCGCTCTTCCTTCACCACCTCCAGCTCGCGCTTGAATTCGTCGTCCGGCCACTGGTTGTTGGCGAAGCGGTCGGCCTCCAGGCGGATCACGTCCTCCAGCCGGCTGGCCGGGATCTGCTGGAAGTAGCCGGTGATGTCGCGCGTGGTGAAGGCGTTCTCGCGGCCGCCCAGCGCGGCGACGATGCGCGAGAACTCGCCGGGCTTGGTGGTCTTCGTGCCCTTGAACAGCATGTGTTCGAGCACGTGGGCGACGCCGGTGGTGCCGTCGACCTCGTCCATCGCGCCGACGCGCACGTACAGCATGTGGACGGCGGTGGGCGCGCGCCGGTCGGGCTTGACGATGACGGTCAGCCCGTTGGCGAGCGTGTATTGCTGCGGCTTCTCCTGCGCGGGTGGCGGGCCCGAGATCTGCGCGCCCGCCGGCGGCAGCAACGAGAGCGA
>DASWUI010000873.1:0-9740 GCA_036401715.1 Ramlibacter sp.
GCGCTTGGGCGTGGTGGCGGTGTGCGGCGCGAGCCAGTGGATGTCCGCGTCGGCCATCGCGTACGCGGGCAGCACGCGCACGAGTTCGCCGCTGGCGAGGGTGCCGGCGATGTCCCACAGGCTGCGCAGCATGATGCCGCGCCCGGCCAGGCACCAGTCGCGCACCAGCTCGCCGGAATTGCTGGAGAGCGGGCCGCCCACGCGCACCCGCACCTCGGCGCGATCGCGTTCGCGCTGCAGCCGCCAGATGTCGAACTGCTCGTTCTCGCGCACGACCAGGCAGTCGTGCGCGGCCAGCTCCTCGATGGAAGAGGGCGTGCCGCGCCGGCGCAGGTACTCGGGCGAGGCGACCAGCACGCGCTGGTTGCGCGCCAGCCGCCGCCCGGTCCACTCGGTGGCGCGCTGCCCGCGCACCGCCCACAGCCAGACCGCGCCGTCGAACCCTTCCACCGCGAGGTCGGGCAGCTGCTCGGTCAGCTGCAGCTGGATGTCCAGCTGCGCGTGCCGCGCCTGGAACTCCGCGATGGCCGGCCCCAGCCAGGTCCGCCCGAAACCGAAGGTGGCCGCCAGCCGGATGCGGCCGACCGGCTCCTTGTGCCGCTCCTGCAGTTCCGCTTCCATGGACCGGAAGCCCGCCAGCAGTCCGACCGCGCGCTCGCACAGGGCCTCGCCCTCGGCGGTGGGCACGACCCTTCGGGTGGTGCGCTGGAACAGCTTCAGGCCCAGCCGCGCTTCCAGCGCCGCCAGGCGCTTGGTGATCACCGAAGGCACGACGTCCGCCGCCGAGGCCGCGCCCGCCAGGCTGCCGTGCTCGCGGATCGCCAGCAGCAGTTCCAGGTCGGCGCGGTCCAGGTGCGGGTTCATTGCTGCTCGTTCGGAAAGAATCGCTTGCCGGATTATTGCTTGTTGGCGCAGGGCGCCGGGTGCCAGAATCCTGCCCATGCTCGAAGGCTTCGAATCCCTGCGCATCGCGCGCGAAGGCGTCACGCTGAACGTGCGCCGCGCCGGGCGGGGCGAGCCCCTGCTGCTGCTGCACGGCCACCCCCAGTCGCACGCGATGTGGCACCGGGTCGCGCCGCAGCTCGTGCAGCGCTTCGAGCTCGTGCTGATGGACCTGCGCGGCTATGGCGATTCGAGTCGCCCCGAGGCCGGGCCGGACCCGGCGAACTACAGCAAGCGCGAGATGGCCGCGGACGCGCTCCATGTGATGCGTTCGCTGGGCCACCAGCGCTTCCAGGTGCTGGCCCACGACCGCGGCGCGCGCGTCGCGCACCGGCTGGCGCAGGACCATGCCACGGCGGTCGAGCGGCTGATGCTGCTGGACATCGCGCCCACGCTGGCGATGTACCGCCACACCAGCGAGGCGTTCGCCCGCGCGTACTGGCACTGGTTCTTCCTGGTCCAGCCGGGGCCGCTGCCGCAGGCGCTGATCGCCTCCGATCCCGCGCGCTACGTGCGCAGCGTGATGGGCGCGCGCCACGCGGGCCTGGCCGCCTTCGCGCCGGAAGCGCTGGCCGAATACGAGCGCTGCGCGGCCATCCCCGGCACGGCCGAGGCGATCGTCGCCGACTACCGCGCCGGTGCCGGCATCGACCTGCAGCACGACCAGGCCGACCTCGATGCCGGACGGCGGCTCGCGCAGCCGCTGCGCGTGCTGTGGGGCGAGCACGGCGCGGTCGGCCGCTGCTTCGACGTGCCTGCGCTGTGGCGGCCGGTCGCCGCCGATTTTTCCGGCCGCAGCCTGCCCTGCGGCCACTACATCGCGGAAGAGGCGCCTGCCCTTCTGCTGGACGAGATCCTCACCTTCTTCAGGAGCAAACCGTGAGCAAGAAACGCATTGCAGTCATCCCCGGCGACGGCATCGGCAAGGAAGTCATGCCCGAGGGCGTGCGCGTGGTCGACGCCGCCGCGCGCAAGTTCGGCATCGACATCCAGTTCGACCACTACGACTTCGCCAGCTGGGACTACTGCGAGAAGCATGGGCAGTACATGCCCGAGGACTGGAAGGACCAGGTCGGCAGCCACGACGCCATCTTCTTCGGCGCGGTCGGCTGGCCGGCGAAGATCGCCGACCACGTGTCGCTGTGGCAGTCGCTGCTGCTGTTCCGCCGCGAGTTCGACCAGTACGTGAACCTGCGCCCGGCGCGCCTGATGCCCGGCATCATCGCCCCCGTGGTGCGCAAGGACGGCAGCCCGCGCCTGCCCGGCGAGATCGACATGTACATCGTGCGCGAGAACACCGAGGGCGAATACTCCTCCATCGGCGGCCGCATGTATCCCGGCACCGAGCGCGAGATCGTCATGCAGGAGACGGTGATGTCGCGCCACGGCGTGGACCGCGTGCTGAAGTTCGCCTACGAGCTGGCCAACTCGCGGCCCAGGAAGCACCTGACCAGCGCCACCAAGTCCAACGGCATCGCGATCACCATGCCCTACTGGGACGAGCGCGTGGCCGAGATGGCGAAGAAGTACCCCGGCGTGAAGACCGACAAGTTCCACATCGACATCCTCACGGCGCACTTCGTGCAGCGGCCGGACTTCTTCGACGTCGTGGTGGCGAGCAATCTCTTCGGAGACATCCTGTCGGACCTGGGGCCGGCCTGCACCGGCACCATCGGCATCGCCCCCAGCGCCAACCTGAACCCGGACCGCAAGTTCCCCTCGCTGTTCGAGCCCGTGCACGGCTCCGCGCCGGACATCTACGGCAAGAACATCGCCAACCCGATCGGGCAGATCTGGTGCGGCGCGATGATGCTGGAGTTCCTGGGCCACAAGGAAGCGCACGACGCGATCCTCAAGGCGATCGAGGCCGTGCTGGACCCGAAGTCGGGCGCGCCGCGCACCGGCGACATCGGCGGCAAGGCGAGCACCACCGACGTCGGCAAGGCGATCGCGGCGGCCCTGTAAGCGTTTGCTGCTGCGCACAAGGGGACACCGGTCCCCGCGTCCATGCAACGAACGGCCGCAGCGGCGCGTTGTCGGCCGTCAGCCTGCCGCTAGAATGCGCGCCGCGTGTTGTATTGCCGCATGGTGTATTGACACCTCTTGCGGCGCTGTTCTCTAATCGTCGCCAGTGGCCGCAAGGCCGCCCGCACTGTCTCCCCTTCCCGCCACGCGCGCCCAGCCGTCCCGGGAACGGGAGACAACTTTTTGAAGAGACACGACCGTCCACAACACTCATTCCTGCACGAGGGGCCCCTGTGAACAAGACTGAACTGATCGAGCACATCGCCAAGCACGCCGACATCTCCAAGGCCGCCGCCACGCGCGCGCTCGAGTCGATGATCGGCGCGGTGAAGACCACGCTCAAGAAGGGCGGCTCGGTCTCGCTCGTCGGCTTCGGCACCTTCGCCGTGGGCAAGCGGGCCGCCCGCAGCGGCCGCAATCCCCGCACCGGCGCACAGATTAAAATCAAGGCCGCCAAGGTGCCCAAGTTCCGTCCCGGCAAGGCGCTCAAGGATGCGCTGAACTGAGTCGGCTTCCCCGGTGGGGTGCTTAGCTCAGCTGGTAGAGCGGCGCCCTTACAAGGCGTAGGTCGGCGGTTCGATCCCGTCAGCACCCACCAACGAAGGCAAAGGCGAACCGCGGTTCGCCTTTTTGTTTGTCCAGAGAGACCGCGAGTCACAAGCCATGTTCGATTTCGTCCGCAAGCACATGAAGATCATGCAGTTCGTGCTGTTCCTGCTGATCGTGCCTTCCTTCGTGCTGTTCGGGCTGCAGGGTTACGACCGCATGCAGGAGAAGGGCGAGACCGTCGCCAAGGTGGACGGCCAGGAGATCTCCCAGCAGGAATGGGACAACGCCCACCGGGCCGAGGTCGACCGGCTGCGCCAGCAGATGCCCGGCATCGACGCCAGGCTGCTCGACTCGCCCGAGGCGCGCTACGGCACGCTCGAGCGCCTGGTGCGCGACCGCGTGCTCGCCGCCGCCGTGAAGGACGCCAACCTGCTCGTGCCCGACCAGCGCGTCGCGCGCGAACTGCAGAACAACGAGGACATCGCGCGGCTGCGCGGCCCCGACGGCAAGCTGGACATCGAGCGCTACCGCTCGCTGCTGGCGCAGAACGGCATGACGCCCGAGATGTTCGAGAACCAGGTGCGCAACGACGTCGCGACCCGCCAGGTGCTCGCCGCGGTGACGCAGTCCGCCTTCGTGCCGCCGGCGCAGGCCGGCGTGGCCCTCAACAGCTTCTTCGAGACGCGCGAGGTGCAGGTCGCGCGCTTCAACGCCGCCGATTACCGCGCGAAGGTCGAGCCGGCGGAGGCCGACCTGCAGGCCTTCTACAAGGAAAACCCGAAGCTGTTCCAGGCCCCGGAGCAGGCGGACATCGAGTACGTCGTGCTGGACCTGGCGGCGGCCGAGCGGGGCGTCACGGTCAACGAGGCCGACCTGAAGACCTACTACGAGCAGAACGCCTCGCGCATCGGCGGCCAGGAAGAGCGCCGCGCCAGCCACATCCTGGTGTCGGTGCCCAAGGACGCGCCCGAGGCCGACAAGGCGAAGGCGCGCGCGAAGGCCGAGGAACTGCTGGCGCAGGTGAAGAAGAATCCCGCCAGCTTCGCCGAAGTGGCGAAGAAGAGCTCGCAGGACGAAGGCTCGGCCCAGCGCGGCGGCGACCTCGACTTCTTCACCCGCGGCGCGATGGTCAAGCCCTTCGAGGATGCGGTGTTCGCCATGAAGGAGAAGGGCGAGATCGCCGGGCCGGTCGAATCCGAGTTCGGCTATCACATCATCCAGCTGACCGACGTGAAGGTGCCGAAGCAGCGCACGTTCGAGGAAATGCGGCCGGCGCTCGAGGCGGAACTGCGCAAGCAGCAGGCGCAGAAGAAGTACGCCGAGGCGGCCGAGACCTTCAGCAACACCGTCTACGAGCAGTCCGATTCGCTCAAGCCCGTGGCCGACAAGCTGAAACTGGAAGTCCGCACCGCCCGCAACGTGACGCGCACGCCGGCGCCCGGCGCCACCGGGCCGCTGGCCAACCCGAAGTTCCTGGGCGCGCTGTTCGGCCCCGAGGCGGTGGAGCGCAAGCGCAACACGGAGGCGGTGGAGGTCGGCCCGAACCAGATGGTGTCCGGGCGGATCGTGCAGTACTCGCCGGCGCGCACGCGTCCCTACGAGGAGGTCAAGGACCTGGTGCGCGAGCGCGTCGTGGCGGCCAAGGCGGCCGAACTCGCCCGCAAGGACGGCGAGGCCAGGCTGGCCGCCTGGAAGTCCAATCCTGCCGCCGCGGAGCTGCCCCCGGCGGCTCCCCTGTCGCGGGTGGACGCCGGCAAGCAGCCGCGCCAGCTGGTCGAGGCTGCCCTGCGCGCCGACCCGGCCAGCCTGCCGGCGCTGATGGGCGTGGACCTGGGGCCCGAGGGCTATGCCGTGGTCAAGGTCAACAAGCTGCTGCCGCGCAGCACCGTGGCGCCCCAGCAGGCGCAGCAGGAGGTGTCCCAGTACACGCAGTCCTGGGGCACGGCGGAGGCCCTGGCTTACTACGAGATGCTGAAGAACCGCTTCAAGGCCCAGATCAACGTCCCGCGGCCCAAGGAGGCGCTCGGCCAGTAAGGGGCTGACAGCGCATTCGGCCGTGGTCCGTCAGGGGCGCGCGGCCGCAGGGCGAAGACTCCCGGGAATGAGCAAGGATGCCCGGACCCGGGAAGAGGCCGCCGAGATCACCCGCCGCAACGTCCGCACCGTGCGGGAACTGGAGGAGCTGGCGGTGGCGGACCCGAGCTTCGCGGACCGTACCGCCTCCTTCGTCGCCCGCTTCGCGGGCAGCATCTGGTTCGTCGTCGCGCATGCCGCGGCGTTCGGCGGCTGGATCGTGGGCAACAGCATTCCGGGCCTGCCCCACTGGGACCCGTATCCCTTCACCTTCCTCACCATGTGGGCCTCGATCGAGTCGATCTTCATCGCCTCCTTCATCCTCATTTACCAGAACTACGCGATGCGCCTGACCGAGCGGCGCGCCCAGCTGGACCTGCAGGTCAACCTGCTGGCGGAGCAGGAGTCCACCAAGACGCTGCAGATGCTCGACGCGATCGCGCGCAAGGTGGGCGCCCAGTGCGGCAACGACCCGGAAGTCGCCGCCCTCGCCGAAGCCACGCGGCTGGACGCCCTGGCCAGCCAGCTCGACGAGACCCGCAAGGAAGCCGAAGCCGACGAACGGGCCCGTTCCCGCGTGGAATAGGCAATTCCCTTAGTCGGACTAAGGCGGAAACCTGGCCCGCGGGAAAACGATGGGCACGTTCCTCGCTTACATCCTTGGCGGAAAAGCGGCGTTCTCTTACATTTGCGGGCGGAATACGCCTCTGTCGAGCGAAGCGGGCAGGGGTGGGGAAGGGAGAACCATGATCCCTGCCGAAGGCAAGGCTGGAGCGCCGCCTCCCGAAGGAGGACTGCGGCGCGATGCAACGAAGAAGTACCTGCGCGACTGGCTGGCCGGCCGGATGGCACGGCACGCGGCCGGGAGCGCCCACGTGAGGCCCGGCCACATCCCGCGCCATTTCAACCTGCTGCGCTGGTTCTCCATCGCCAGCCTGGCCCTGCTGGTGCCGGTCGCGGTGGTGACCGGGGTCGTGCTGTCGCGCTTCGTCGCCGAGGAGGCGCTGCAGCACGACGGCGCCGTGACGGCGGAATTCATCGAGAACACCGTGGCCGTCGAGGGCCGCCAGATCGGCCTGGGCCCGGCCGCCCTGGACCTGTCCCGGTTCATGGACCACCGGGTGGATCCCGGGCCGTACGGCGTCCAGCGGGCTGCCACCGACCGCGCGCGCACGGAAGTCCTGGAGCACCTGGGGACGCTGCCGCGGGTGCTGCTGGCCAGCCTCTACGGCATGGACGGCCGCATCGTGTGGTCCACCAACCCCAGCCTGATCGGAAGCGAGTCGCGTGACAACGACGAACTGCAGGAAGCCTTCCGCTCGCGCCGGCAGGTGGTGCGGCGGCACGCCAGCAACATCTCCCAGAGGGAGGAACAGCGTTTCGTCGTGCAGCCCACCGCCTTCTTCGTGGAGAACTACCTGCCGCTGCTCGATTCGCGCGGCCGGGTGGGCGTCGTGCTGGAGGTGTACAAGGAACCGGAGCACCTCGTCTCGGTCGTGCAGCGCGGGCAGATCGTGGTGTGGACCACCACGCTGGCCGGCGGGGTGGTGATCTACCTCGGGCTGTACAGCATCGTCCGCCGGGCGGCTGCCCTGATGGCGGAGCAGCAGAAGCAGCTGGTGGAAAACGAGTCGCTCGTGACCGTCGGCGAGATGGCGTCGGCGCTCGCCCACAGCCTGCGCAACCCGCTGGGCACGGTGCGCTCGAGCGCCGAACTGGCGCTGGGGACCGAGGATCCGTCCGTGCGCAAGAACGCCGAGGACATCATCGCCCAGGTCGACATCCTGTCAGCGTCGGTGAGGGAACTTCTGGTGTACTCGCGGCCGGTGACGGCGGAAGCGCAGCCGATCGACATCTGCTCGGTGTTGTCGAATGTGCTGGATTCCTTCGTTCACGTCTTCGAGAAGAACGGCATCCGGGTGAGCTGGAACCCGGAACACGGGTTCCCGCTCGTACACGGCAATGCCGCGTTGATGACCCAGGCGCTGCACAGCGTCGTGTCCAACGCGGTCGAAGCCCTGCCGAGGAGCGGCGGCGAGATCAGGATCGACGTCCAGGTGCTGGAGCAGCCGGCGCGGGTGGAGGTCGTCATCCGGGACAACGGCATGGGCATGACGAGCCAGCAGCTCGCCATGGCCTTCAAGCCCTTCCATACGACCAAGCCGCACGGACTGGGCGTGGGCTTGCCGATGCTCAAGCGCGTGATGGAGCGTTTCGGCGGCAGCGTCGCGCTGTCCAGCGTGGAGGACGCGGGCACGGCGGTGCGGCTGCAATTCAGGATTGCATAGGGGACGAAGAAGATGAGCAGAACCATTCTGGTGGTCGAAGACGACGTGACCCAGGCGGGCAATATCTGCGCCTACCTGGCACGCAACGGCTGGGAAGCGCAGAGCTGCGGCTCCGCCGAGGAAGGCCTCAAGCTGTACGACACGCTGCAGCCGGACGGGGTCGTGACCGACCAGACCCTGCCGCGCATGTGCGGCATCGACATGCTGAACAAGCTGCGGGAGATCAATCCGCACGTCAAGTGCATCGTCATGACGGCCGACGGCAGCGCCCAGACGGCGGTGCAGGCCATGAAGGCCGGGGCGCACGACTACCTGGTCAAGCCGGTGGTCCTGGCGGAGCTGAACGGGCTGCTGGAGCGCGCCGTCGGCGCCGCCAAGGTCGAGAAGGCCCTGCAGTTCCACCAGAAGCGGCAGGCCCAGGGGGCCGGCGTGGCGGCCCTGATCGGCGAATCCCCGGCCATGCAGGAGCTCAAGGGGACCCTGAGCCGCGTGGTGGAGGCCGAGCGCCGGATCGCCGACGGCAACCTGCCGGCCGTCCTGATCAACGGCGAGACCGGCACCGGCAAGGAACTGGTGGCGCGCTCCATCCACTTCGACGGCTCCCGCCAGAACGGCCCCTTCGTGGAGGTCAACTGCGCCTCGAGTCCGTCCCACCTGCTGGAGGCCGAGCTGTTCGGCCACGAGAAGGGGGCGTTCACGGACGCCAAGGAGCGCCGCACCGGCCTGGTGGAGGCGGCGGACGGCGGCACCCTGTTCCTGGACGAGATCGGGGAGATCGACCTCGGCCTGCAGGCCAAGCTGCTCAAGCTGCTGGAGGAAAAGACGGTGCGCCGCCTGGGCTCCGTCAAGGAATTCAAGGTCAACCTGCGCATCATCAGCGCCACCAACCGCGACCTGGAAGCCATGGTGCGCCAGGGCAAGTTCCGCAGCGACCTGTACTTCCGGCTGCGCATCATCTCGGTGAAGGTGCCGACGCTGCGCTCGCGCGGCGCCGACGTGCTGCTGCTGGCGCGCCACTTCCTGGACGCGCACGGCCGCCGCTACGGCAAGCACAACCTGCGCTTCAGCGAGCCGGCCGAACAGGTCCTGATGCAGTACTCCTGGCCGGGCAACGTGCGCGAGCTGCGCAACATGCTGGAGCAGACGGTGCTGCTCGCGCCCACGGACGTGATCACCCCCGCGCAGCTGGCCCTGTGCCCCAGCCTGTCCGCCGATTCCCCCTGCGACCGGCACTTCGACGGCGTGGGCAAGCCCTGCATGGCGCTGCCGAAGAACGACGCCGCGCTGGGCGAGGTCGAGCGCCAGCTGGTGATCCGCACCCTCGAGCGCACCGGCTGGAACGTCTCGCGCTCGGCCAAGATCCTCGGCCTCACGCGCGACATGATGCGCTACCGCATCGAGAAGATGGGCCTGTCGCGGCCCGACGCGCTGGACAGCGGCTGGGCGGACAGCGCCTTCGCCGACAGCACGCTGCCGGGCCTACCGGATGCTTCCCGCTAGCTCGAAGATCGGGATGTACATCAGGATCACGACGACGCCGATGAGGGCGCCGACGAAGATCATGATCAGCGGCTCGAACAGCCGCACGAACCACTCGATCCAGCGGCCCATCTCCTCGTCGTAGAAGTCGGCGGTCCGCTCCATCATCGCGCCCAGGTTGCCGGCCTGCTCGCCGGCGTGCAGCATGCGCACGGCGACCGGCGTGGACAGCCCGTGCCTGACCAGCGCGTCGGACAGCGGATGCCCCTCGCGGATGCGCAGCGCCGCCTGGTCCAGGCGCGCGGCCATCGCGGCGCCGACCAGCCCCCGGGCCATGGTGATCGCCGGCAGGATCGGGATGCCGCTTTGCAGCAGGATGCCCAG
>DASWUI010000874.1:0-4705 GCA_036401715.1 Ramlibacter sp.
GGCCGATGAAGGGCCAGAGGCTGTCCATCACTTCGGTGACGGCCTGGAGGAATTCAGGCTGGCCGGGATTGCGCGCGGCCACCTGGGCCAGGAACTCATGGGCGGTCTTGTATTTCACGTGCTTGGCAGGTGATGAAGGAAGAGAACCATTCTGCCTTCGTGCACCGCGGTGGTGCATACGACGAAAGATTGCATGCGGCGCAGGTTTGCGTCAGGACAAAAAAAAGCGCCGCGGGCGCGGCGCTTTTCGGGAGCCTTGGGTCCCCGCCTGCGCGGGGAGGACGGTGGTCAGTCTTCGCCCCACATCTCCCGCGCGGTCTCGATCACCAGGCGCAGCTTGTTGCGCTGGTCTTCGACGGCGATGTTGTTGCCGTGCACCGTGCTGGAGAAGCCGCACTGGGGCGACAGCGCCAGCTGCTCCATCGGCGCGTACTTCGCCGCTTCCTCGATGCGGCGCTTCAGCGCGTCCTTGCTTTCCAGCTGGCCGAACTTGGTGGTCACCAGGCCCAACACCACGGTCTTGCCCTTGGGCAGGAAGCGCAGCGGCCGGAAGTCGCCGGAGCGCTCGTCGTCGTATTCCATGAAGTACGCGTCGATGTCCATTTCCTTGAGCAGCGCCTCGGCCACCGGCTCGTAGTTGCCGGCGGCGGCGTGCGTGCTCTTGAAGTTGCCGCGGCACAGGTGCATGGCCAGCAGCATGCCTTGCGGCTTCTGCGCCACCACCTTGTTGATGAACTTCGCGTAGCGGTGCGGCAGCTCGTTGGGGTCGTCGCCACGCTGGCGGGCCGCCTCGCGCATCTTCTCGTCGCAGAGGTACGCCAGGTTGGTGTCGTCCATCTGCACGTAGCGGCAGCCCGCTTCGTACAACGAGCGCAGCTCGTCGCCGTAGGCCTTGGCCACGTCGTCGTAGAAGGCCGGCTCCAGCTCGGGATAAGCCTCCTTGCTGATGCCCGCGCGGCCGCCGCGGAAGTGCAGCATGGTGGGCGAGGGGATGGTCACCTTGGGCGTGCGGCCGGCGGAGACCTGCGACTTGAGGTACTCGAAGTCGGCGCGCTGGATGTCCTTGGCGTGGCGCACCTTGTCGATCACGCGGATCACCGGCGGGGCGAGCTCCTCGGTGCCGTCCGGCTTCCTGATCGTGACCGGGATGTCGGTCTTGACGCCGCCGAGCTGCTCGAGGAAGTCGATGTGGAAGTAGGTGCGGCGGAACTCGCCGTCCGTGATGCTCTTGAGGCCGACGTCCTCCTGGAACTTCACGATCTCGGAGATGGCCTGGTCTTCCACCTTGCGCAGCTGCGCGGGGGTGATCTCGCCCTTGGCTTTCTGCGCGCGGGCTTCGAGCAGGTATTTCGGGCGGAGGAAGGAGCCGACGTGGTCGTAGCGGGCGGGGAGTTTGATCATGGGGTCGTCCTCGAAAGTCGTGATGTTAAGTGTTCGTCATCCCCGCAGAGGCGGGGATCCAAGGCGTCGGAAGCGGAAGCCTTGGGTCCCCGCCGCCGCGGGGATGACGGTGTGGGTCACAGGTCCAGCACCAGCACCGCACTCTTCGCCCGCGAACAGCAAGGCGTGAACTGGTCGTGCTTCGCCTTCTCCTCGTCGGTGAAGTAGAGGTCGCGGTGGTCGCATTCCCCCTGCAGCACCCGCGTGATGCAGGTTCCGCACACGCCCTGTTCGCAGGACGTGAGGATCTCGATGCCGTGTTCCTGCAGCGCGTGCACGATGGTCTGGCCGGCGGGCACGTCGTACACCGCGCCGCTGCTGGCGATCTTCACCTGGAAGGCGCGGTCGCCGCCCGTGTCCTGCCCCGCCGCGCCGAAGTACTCCAGGTGCACCTGGTCCTTGGGCCAGCCGAGGCCTTCGGCGGCCTTCACCACCCAGTCGATGAAGCCGGTGGGCCCGCACACGTAGAGGTGCGTCCCCGGCTCGGGCTTCGCGAGCACGCGTTCCAGCTGCAGCTTCTGCGAAGGCGGGCCGTCGTCGAAATGGAAGCGCACGCGGTCCTTCCAGGCCGAGGCGGCGATCTCCTCGCGGAAGGCCGTGCGCTCCGCCGAGCGCGTGCAGTAGTGCAGGGTGAACTCCGACCCGATCGTCGCCAGCCGCTGCGCCATGCACAGCAGCGGCGTGACGCCGATGCCGCCGGCGAACAGCAGCGCGCGCTCGCCGTGCACCAGCGGGAAGTGGTTGCGCGGCTCGCTGATCAGGAGCGTGTCGCCCTCGCGCACCTGCTCGTGCATGGCCGCCGAGCCGCCGCGCGAGTTCGCGTCGCGCAGCACGGCAATGCGGTAGCGGTGCTGCTCCGCCGCGTCGTTGCACAGGGAGTACTGCCGCGTGAGCCCGCCCGGCAGCTGCACGTCGATGTGCGAGCCGGCGCTGAAGCCCGGCAGGGCCGAGCCGTCCGGCCGGGCCAGTTCGAAGCTGGCGATGTCCAGCGCTTCCTGCTTCCTGCGCAGGACCTTCACGGCGATCTGGGTCATGCGCTCAGGCTACCAGCTTGGGTTGCTCGGCCGCGATCATGCGGTCGATGATGCGCCGCGACTGGACGCCGCCGGCGTCGATGTTCAGCATCAGCAGCTTGCGCTCCGGGTACTTCGACAGGTTGCGCTGCTGCGCCTCCAGCACCGCGGTGTCTTCCGCGAACACCTTCGCCTGGCCCTCGCGGATCTGCGCGGTGAGGTTGGTGTCCTTCACGTTGAAGTTGCGCGCCATGCCCCAGAAGTACCACATGCTCGTCTCGGTCTCCGGCGTGAGGAAGTCCACCACGATGCTGGACACCTTGTCCTTCCTGTCCGCGTGGTAGCCGCCCTTGCCGGCGTGCGCCACGCCCACCTCGATCATGACGTGGCTGGGCGGGTAGAAGTGGCAGACCTGCCAGCGGTCCACCGGCACGTCGTCGGCCAGGTGGTTGCCGCGCAGGTTGGCGCGCCAGAAGGGCGGCGGCATCACGTTCTCCATGAAGCGGCTGGTGATGACGTGGTCGCCCTCGGTCTTCGTGCTCACCGGCGTCTGGTCGATCTCCTTCTGGCCGATGCTGGTGGTGTGCACGTAGGTCTCGTGCGTCAGGTCCATCAGGTTGTCGACCATGAGGCGGTAGTCGCAGGCGATATGGTAGAGGCCGCCCCCGTAGGCCCACTCCGGGTTGTCGGCCCACTCCAGGTGGTGCAGCTTGGCCACGTCGGCCTGGGCCGGATCGCCCGGCCAGACCCACACGAAGCCGTATTTCTCCACGACGGGGTAGGCGCGGATCTTCGGGAAGCCCTGCACGCGCTGGCCGGGCATGGACACGGTCTTGCCGTCGTAGCCCATCACCAGGCCGTGGTAGCCGCACACGAGGTTGCCCTCGCACACGTAGCCCAGGGAGAGCTGCGCGCCGCGGTGCGGGCAGAAGTCCTCGACGGCGGCGACGACGCTGTCGACGCCCCGGTAGAAGACGATCTTCTCGTTGCAGATGGTGCGGCCGAGCGGCTTGTCATCGATTTCGTCGGGCGTGCAGGCGACGTACCAGGCGTTCTTGGGAAACATGGGGGACTCGGGGAAGGGCGTGGCCGCGCATGATAGGCGACCGGGCGCCCAGTTGTATACATCAGCATCTGCGGGTTTACCCGCAGCGAGCGCGGCATCTCCTCGGTAGAGCCGCCGTTGACGCTGCCGCCGCCGCTCGTTAACCTGCTCGGATGTATACAGAAAGCCTCGCATGAGCGCCCGCCTGCCCCTCGCCGCGGCGGAAGAATCCGGCGGTTCGCAGGGCGTGAAGGCGCAGCTGCGGCTGCGCGAAATGATCCTGGCGGGCGAACTGCCCGGCGGCGCCCGCATCGCCGAACTCACCCTGGTGGAACGCCTGGGTGTCTCGCGCACGCCGATCCGCGCCGCGCTGATGCGGCTGGAACAGGAAGGCCTGCTGGAGGCGCTGCCCAACGGCGGCTATGCGGTGCGCACCTTCTCGGAGCGCGACGTGGCCGACGCGATCGAGCTGCGCGGCACCGTCGAAGGGCTGGCGGCGCGCCTGGCCGCCGAGCGCGGAGTCGCCGCCGAGGTGCTGGCGCAGGCCCGCGCCTGCCTGGCCGGCATCGACGAACTGCTGGAGCAGCCGGCGCTGGACGACGAGGCCTTCACCCGTTACGTCGCGCTCAACCAGCGCTTCCACAACCTGCTGTCCGACATGTGCGGCAGCGCGGTACTGGGACGCGAGATCGAGCGCGTGGTGAACCTGCCCTTCGCTTCGCCTTCCGGCTTCGTGGTCGTGCAGGCCAACTCGCCGCGGGCGCGCGACATGCTGATCGTGGCGCAGGACCAGCACCGGCAGGTGCTCGCCGCCATCGAGCAGCGGGAGGGCGCGCGGGCCGAGGCGATCCTGCGCGAGCATTCGCGCCTGGCGCAGCGCAACCTGCGGGAGGCGGTGCAGGGCGCGCACCGGGGCCGCATGCCCGGCGTGAACCTGATCCGGGCCGAGTGAACCCCGCGCTTCGCGATAACGCCGGGGCCGGTATTGCATTTCGTCATAACTGCTAGAGTCCCGGCCGGGCTTGCGCGCCGGTGGCGCGCGACCAGAATCCGCACCGAGCCATAGCAGGCGCGGCCGTGCACGTCCGCCTGCCCACACCATAGGAGAACCCGCCATGCACAAGAGAAGTTTCATCCGGACCGCGATCGCGCTTGGCCTGCTGGGCGCCAGTGGCCTCGCCATGGCGCAGGACGTGTTCAAGATCGG
>DASWUI010000875.1:0-4634 GCA_036401715.1 Ramlibacter sp.
TCGCCTCCACCCCCACCGCAGGCCGTCACCAGGGCTGCAAGGCAAAAATGTAGTGAAAATGACGTGATCTTCGACCAACGTCTGGAAAAAACGGCAAAGCTCCGCCCACCGTCCCAACGATTCCTGTCCATTCGGATTTCCCTCCGCGCGCCTTGGCGCCAACCGAAAGTTTTAATAGTCGAGCTCACCTGAACTCGTGCGCGGAGTTTCCGCGAGACCTGCTCTTCGATTCCAGCCCGGCTTGTAAGAACTGTTGTTGGTTGAAAAACAACATTCCGACACATTCGGGCAGTGACGCGGGGTTAGCGGCCGCCGCGAGCGCGCTGGCACTATCGGCTCATTGCGGGTGGAAGGCCGGGCAGTAATCTGCCTGCGTGCGGGTGCACGTCCGCGGACAGGAATGGCATGGCGGAACTCTCTCCCTCGGAACAGCTGGGGGAACTCACTGCCTTGGCGGAGGCCGTCCGCAGGAGCCGGGGTGCCGGCCTGCGCCGCCTCAGCGACGAAACCTGGGGTGCCCTTTCAGGGGTGCTGCGGCGGCAGCTCGCCCCGGCCCAGACCTGCCTGATCCGGCAAGGAGCGAGGGAGCGCCGCGTTTACCTTGTCGAGTCCGGACTGTTGCGTGTTTACCGCACTCACGGCAGCGATCGCCTCCAGCTCAGCGTCATCGGACCGGGTTCCGTGGTCGGGGAGGGTGCCTTTTTCCTGCCGTTGGTGCGGAATGCCTCCGTCGAGGCGATCGAGCGCGCCGTGGTCTGGGAGCTTTCACTGGAAGGATTCGAATCGGTGGCCGCGAGCCAGCCGCAGCATGCCCTGGCGTTCGCGCTTTACCTGGGGGCGGTCCTCTCGGGGCGCATGTTGAAGCCGACCGGCCGCCTGTCCGTCACATGAGCCAGCACCGCGGCAGGCGCCTGTGCGCGTCAGTGTCTGGCGTATCCGAACAGGCCGAACATGCCGGCGAACAGGCCCAGCGCCACGAGCTCGCGGCGCAGCGAGAAGAGACCCAGCCGGGGCTGGAACACGAGCAGTCCGGCCAGTGCCCCGGTGAGTTGCCCCAGAGCGACACCCCAGACGGCGCCCGTGGTGCCGTGCAACTGGTAGCCGATCCCCATGCCCACGAGCAGCCCGAACAGGCGGATGGCCTGTTCGGCTGCCATGAACCCGGACCGCCCCAGCAGCAGGTAGACGTAGGTCACGAGGGAGTACCGCGTGCCCAGCAGGGTGATTGCGAGGATTTCCAGGAATTCCCCGGCCTGCGCGTAGCGCTGGTCGTACAGCAGCCGCACCAGATCACCCCCGAACCAGAACAGGAAGGCGGCGACGACCAGGCAGAACGCGTCCGTCGGAATCCGCGAGCGGTGGTACGAGCGCGCGAGGCCCGCGCTGTTGCGCTCGAAAGCCTGCGTGATCGCCGGGAAGCCGACCCGGCTGGAGAGCCGCGAAACCACGTCGCCCACCGCGCCCACGAGCAGGGCGGCGATCGCGAACTGGCCCATGCTGTGGGAGCCCAGCAGCCAGGCGAGCGCGAGCTTGTCCAGGTTTGCCGAGAGGAAGGTGAGCGCGGAGGACACGACGATCCAGCTGCTGATCCGGCAGACCTGCCGGGCCACCGGCCACGAAAATTCCAGGCGGTTGGCCACGCCGATGGGGAGCATGTGGCTGGCAGCGACCTTCACGACGCCGCTGACGATCGCGCCGACCAGCAGCACGAACACGCTCGGCTGCACGAGGGCCGCCGAGGCCATCGCGGCCAGGCCGGCGGCCTGGCTGCCGACTTCGATCATGATGACGGCGCGCAGCCGCATCTCCTTCTCGGCGGTCGCCAGCCGCGTCGATTCCAGCCCGCCGATCACCGCGCCGAGCGCCAGGCCGGCCACCAGCAGCGGAAGTTCCTCGCCGGCGTAGGTGCTGCCTGCCGGGATGTAGTTGCGGTGCCGGGCATACGCGAGGCCCGCCGCAGCCAGCAGGAGGACTGCGGCGACGAGGAGGCCCTGCAGGATCTGCAGGGTCCAGACGGTGTTCACGAAGGTGGGTTCTGCCGCCTGCCTGCTGCGCACGATGACCTGCCGCAGGCCGAGGTCGGAGAACATGACGACCGCCACCGCGATGACGGTGGCGACGGCCATCAGGCCGAACGACTCCGGCGCCAGCAGGCGCGTGAGCAGCAGGTTGCCCGCCAGGCGCAGGACCTGGCTCGCGCCGTGGCCGGCGAGAGTCCACATGCCGGCCGTCACGGCTGCTTTGGCGAGGCTGGGCAGCTGCATGGAAATTCGAATGCGGGTGCGCGCCGCCACGGCTCCCGCACGATGGGAACACGCGGCAGCCGCTGCGCCATTCTGAAGCCGCCGCCGGCCGCAGCGCGGCCTTTCGCGATAGTCCGTTCGGGCCATCGACAAGCCTGGGAGCCGCTGGATGCCTGAACATTACCGCGCACTGGTCTTCCTCCTGCTGATCGCCGTGGTCGTTCATCCGCTCGCCGGCGGGTTGCAGTCGCAACAGCTGCCGGGCGCGCATCGGCGCCGCCGCAACCTCTGGTACGTGCTCACGATCACGGCCTTCCTGCTGGGCGACTTCTGGGTGTTCGCGCTGCTGGCGACGGCACTCATCGCCTGGGCCTACGGCCAGGAGCGCAACGCTCCGGCGCTGTTCCTCGGGCTGCTGTTCGCAGTTCCGCCGGCCCACCAGGAGATCCCGGGCCTCGGCCTCTTCAATTTCCTTTTCAGCCTGAGCTTCCCGCGCCTGCTCGCGCTGGTGCTCCTGTTGCCGCTGTTCCTTCGCCTGGTGCAGAAACCGCGGCGCCCCGCGGGCGGGCTGCCGCGGCTGGCCGACGCCCTGTTCTTCGGCTACCTCCTGGTGAACGTGCTGCTGCTCGCGCGCGAGGCGTCCGTCACGTCCGCCGTGAGGAGCGCCTTCTACCTTTTCGTGGACGTCTTCCTGCCCTACTTCGTGTTCAGCCGGGCGTTCGACGACATGGCCAGGATCCGCGACGCGGTAGCCTCGCTCGTGGTCGCGGGCGTGCTGCTGGCCGCGATCGGCATGTTCGAGGCGTCGCGGCACTGGCTGCTGTATTCGGCGCTGGTGCAGGCCTGGGGTTCGGCCGACAAGCTGCTGTACCTGGGACGCAGCGGCGCGCTGCGGGCGATGGCGAGCACCGGCCATGCGATCGCGCTCGGCTACGTCCTGGCGGTGTCCCTGCTGCTGTACCTGCCACTGCGCGAGCGCATGCGCGGCGGATGGCAGCGGGCCGGCCTGACGATGCTGCTTGTGGCGGGCCTGCTGAGTGCGCTTTCGCGCGGCCCGTGGCTAGGCGCGGCCGCCGGACTCCTGCTCTACATCGCCTGTGGCCCGCGCCCCGCGAAGAACCTGGTGCTGCTGGCGACTGCGGCCGGGGTCGCCCTGGCGATCCTGCCCTTCCTGCCCTTCGGCAACTCGCTGCTCGGACTGATCCCCTTCTTCGGCACCACCGATGCCGGCAACGTCGAGTACCGGCAGCGCCTGATGGAAAACGCCGCCCGGATCATCTGGCGCCACCCCTTGCTCGGTTCCAGCGACTACCTGGAGCGGCTCGCCGAGATGGGCATGGTGCAGGGGCAGGGCATCATCGACATCGTCAACACCTACGTGCGCGTGGCCCTGCGCAGCGGCCTCCTGGGACTCGCGTGCTTCGCGGGGGTCCTGCTGGCCGCCTGGTTCGCCACGCTGCGCGCGCGCAAGCTCGCGCAGCGAGCGCTGCAGGGTGACGCCGCGGATCTCGGGCGCTCGCTGGCCGCCGCCCAACTCGCCGTGATCGTCACGATCGCCACGGTCAGCAGCATCGTCGTGATCCCCTGGGTGTACTGGTGCATCGCCGGCATGTCGGTGGCCTACGCGCGCGTGGTGCAGGCCTGCGTGCGCGAGCCGGCCGGGGCGGCCGACAGGCTCGGCTTCGCGTGATTCAGCCCCGGCCGCCGCGCGCGCCTGCCGCGCCCGGGCGCCGCCGCCAGAGCTCCCGGGCCACCAGGACGAAGAAGAAGAGGTCCCGGGCGTAGCGGACGGCGAGCCTGCGCGGGTCCTTGGCCAGCCGGTAGAGCCACTCCAGGCCGGCGCGCTGCATCCACTTCGGCGCGCGGCGCAGGGTGCCGGCGCAGAAATCGACCGCTGCGCCTACGCCGAGGAACACCCCCCGGTCGAACGAGCCCAGGTTACGCATGATCCAGACTTCCTGTTTGGGTGCGCCGAGGCACACGAACACCAGGTCGGCGCCGCCGTCGCGCACGGCTTGCACGACCTTCGCGTTCTGCTCCGGGTCGCGCTCGAATCCCCAGGGCGGACACGAGGTGCCTGCGATGACGAGGCCTGGGTTGGCGCGGACCAGGTTGTCCGCGGCACGGGCCGCCACGCCTTGCGCGCCGCCCAGCAGGAACACCTTGAGCTTGCGCTGCGCAGCGAGTTCGCACAGCCTGGGCATGAGGTCCGATCCGGTGACGCGTTCCTTCACCGGCGTGCCGAGCAGCCTCGAAGCCCAGACCACCGGCATGCCGTCCGGGATGACCAGGTCCGCCCGCGCGTACGCCGCGCGCAGCGCCGGGTCGCGCTCCAGGTTCACGACGTGGTCGGCATTGGGCGTGACCACCATCGCCGGCACCTTGCGCTCG
>DASWUI010000876.1:0-1999 GCA_036401715.1 Ramlibacter sp.
ATTCCGCCACGTGCGGTGCGGCCGGCACGGGCTCCGCCGTGGCCGGGATGGCATCCGCCCGCGCCAGCTTGCCCACCCGCACCCCCAGCAGCCGCAGGCGCCGCTCCAGCGGCACGCGCTTGAGGCATTGCCCGGCAGCGCGGCGGATTTCGGCGGGGTCGGCCGTGTAGTGCTCCAGCGTGTGGTCGCGCGGGGCCGTGCGGAAGTCGTCGGAGCGCAGCTTGATGCCGATGGTGCGCCCGACGTAGCCCTTGCGTTGCAGGTCCTCGGCCACGCGCGTGCAGAGGTCGGTGAAGATCGCCCCGAGCTCCGCGCGGTCCCGCACGGCGTGCAGGTCGCGGTCGAAGGTGGTCTCGCGGCTCATGGAGACGGGTTCGCTTTCGGTCACGACGGGCCGGTCGTCGCGGCCCCAGGCCGCGTCGTGCATCCAGGCGCCGTAGGCCTGGCCGAAGTTGTCGACCAGCCATTCGCGGGACTGGGCGGCGATGTCGCCGATGGTGTGCAGGTGCAGCCGGTGCAGCTTGGCTTCCGACTTGGGGCCGATGCCGTTGATCTTTCGCACCGGCAGCGGCCAGATCCTGGACTGCACGTCCTCCTCGTACACCACGGAGATGCCGTTCGGCTTCTCGAACTCGCTGGCCATCTTGGCGATCAGCTTGTTGGGGGCCACGCCGATCGAGCAGGTCAGGCCGGTCGCTTCGAAGATCGATTTCTGGATCAGGCGGGCGAGCACCCGCCCGCCTTCGCGCTGCCCGCCGGGGACCTCGGTGAAGTCGATGTACACCTCGTCCACGCCGCGGTCTTCCACCACCGGCGCGATCTCGCGGATCACCGCCTTGAAGGTGCGCGAGTAGCGGCGGACCTCGTCGAAATCCACCGGCAGCACGATCGCCTGCGGGCACAGGCGGGCCGCCTTCATCATGCCCATGGCGGAACCCACCCCGAACTGGCGGGCGGGGTAGGTCGCGGTGGTGATCACGCCGCGGCCGACGTAGTCTCTCAGGAGTGGGAACGCTTCCACCGGGATCCGGGAAACGGGGCGGTCCGCGTAGCGGCGCAGGAGCAGGTCGTCCACGCTCCGGCGCCCGCCGCCTATCACCACGGGAAGGCCTTTCAGCTGCGGATAGCGGAGGAGTTCGACGGACGCGAAGAAGGCGTCCATGTCGAGGTGGGCGATGCGGCGCATGGGTCGGAACAGCGATTGTGCTATCCAGCCCGACGGCACGTTCCTTGCATTTCGTTACCTGATGCAGTCATGGGATGAACTCCACGGGAGCGCGAGCGGCGAAGGGCCGGTCGCGCGGATCATGTATGCCAGCCAGGCGCGCATCACCCGGTCCGTGTACTCGGAGATGGAAAAGATCCGCGCCAGTGCGCTGAAGCACAACGAACCGGCGGGCATCGCCACCGCCCTCCTGTACCAGTCAGGCTGGTTCGTGCAGTGGAAGGAGGGGCCGGGGCCCGCGCTGCTGAAGGTCATGGACCGGGTGGCGGGCGACTCGCGGCACCACGACCTGCGGGTCGTGCACCGCAGCCGCGGCGCGCGCATGCTCAGCGGCCCCTGGTCCATGGCGGTCGTGCAGTGCCACGAGACCCCCGCGGACATGGAGCACCGGGTGCGCACGATCAAGGAGCAGGTGGACGAAGGCCGCCAGTTCTCGCCCGCCGCGATCTGGCGGCGCCTGTCCACGCCCATGGAACACCCGGGCGCCCTGCGGCAGGACGACCCCGACGCCTTCCAGCGCGTGCTGGTGTGCTCCGCCGCGGGCACGAGCTCCTTCGACCTGGTGAACTGGCTGGGCGACCACCACGAGTGCGAGGTCGTGCACCGGCGCTTCGCGGGCGCGCACGCGCTGGACGTCGGCACCAACTACGTGGACTTCGAGCAGGGCGGCCGCGTGCTGCGGGTGATCGCGATGGCGCGCCACGGCCTGAGCGTGCCGCTCACGCGCGCGTTCAGGTCCGACTACTCGCACTTCGTGCTGCTGCTGTCGGTGGA
>DASWUI010000877.1:0-3209 GCA_036401715.1 Ramlibacter sp.
ATCGCGGGCCTGTCGGCCTGGCAGATCCTGCGCGGCACGGCCAACGGCGGCACGCACCGCGCGCTGCGCACCGCCGTCGCCGCCGCGGCCATCGCGATCCCGGTGCAGATCTTCGCCGGCGACCTGCACGGGCTGAACACCCTGGAGCACCAGCCGGCCAAGATCGCGGCGATCGAGGGCATCTGGCACACCGAGAAGAGCGCGCCGCTCACGCTGTTCGGCTGGCCCAACGAGAAGGAAGGCCGCACCGACTACGCACTGCAGGTGCCCAAGCTGGCGAGCCTGATCCTCGCGCACGACCTCGACGCCGAGCTCAAGGGCCTGAGCGAATTCCCCGACGCGCATCCGCCGGTGGCGCCCGTGTTCTGGGCCTTCCGGGTGATGGTCGGCATGGGCCTGCTGATGCTGGCCGTCTCGTGGTGGGCCGCCTGGACCCTGTGGCGGCGCCGGCGGGCACGGGGTGCGCAGGAGACGCCCATGTCGCGCTGGCAGCTGCGCCTGCTCTCCGCGATGACCTTCTCCGGCTGGGTCGCCACGCTCGCCGGCTGGATCGTCACGGAGGTGGGCCGGCAGCCCTTCCTGGTGTACGGGCAGCTGCGCACGGCGGACCTGGTCGCGCAGCATCCGCCCGGCACGGTGCTGGCCACGCTCATCGCCTACCTGGCCGTCTACGTGTTCCTGCTCGGCGCCTACGTGCGGGTGCTGATGTACATGGCGCAGCACCCGGCGATGCCGACGCCGGAAACGCCGCAAAGCCCCAAGGCCGCGATGCCGGTGGGCGGGCCGGCCTGAAGGAGCACGCACATGACTTTCGACTGGCCCACCCTGCTGCCCCTCGTCTTCATGGCGGTGATGGGGCTCGCGCTGCTTGCCTACGTGGTGCTCGACGGCTACGACCTCGGCGTCGGGCTGCTGCTGCCCTTCGCGTCCGACGAACAGAAGGACGTGATGGTCTCCAGCATCGGCCCGTTCTGGGACGCCAACGAGACCTGGCTGGTGCTGGGCATCGGCGTGCTGCTGATCGCCTTTCCGCTGGCGCACGGGCTGGTGCTGTCGGCGCTGTACCTGCCGGTGGCGGTGATGCTGATCGGCCTGGTGCTGCGCGGCGTCTCCTTCGACTTCCGCGTGAAGGCGCGCGCGGCGCGCAAGGAGATGTGGAACCGCTTCTTCTCGCTCGGCTCGCTGATGGCCGCCGCGGCGCAGGGCTGGATGCTGGGGCGCTACCTCACCGCCTTCGACCGCGGGCTGTGGCCCACGCTCTTCAGCCTGATGATCGCGATCACGCTGCCGACCGCGTATGCCATGCTGGGGGCGGGCTGGCTGATCATGAAGACGGAGGGCGAGCTGCAGGCGAAGGCCGTGCGCTGGGCGCGGCTGGTGCTGTGGCCCATGGGCGCCACCCTGGTGGGCATCTCGGTGGCCACGCCGCTGGTGAGCCCCAACGTGTTCGACAAGTGGTTCGCCATGCCGCAGTTCCTGGGACTGCTGCCCATCCCGGTGGCCTGCGCCGCCGCCTTCTTCGCCGCCTGGCACGTGACCAGCCGCCAGGGCGTCGTGCAGGCCGGCTACGGCGGGGTGGTGTTCGCGAGCACGGTGCTGATCTTCGTGCTGTCCTTCCTGGGGCTGGCGTACAGCATCTACCCCTACATCGTGATCGACCGGCTGACGGTGTGGCAGGCGGCGAGCGCGCACGAGTCGCTGGTGGTGATCTTCGTGGGCGTGGCGATCACGCTGCCGGCGATCATCGTGTACACGGTGTTCATGTACCGCGTGTTCTGGGGGAAGGCGTCGGCGCTGAGTTACGGGCCGGGCGAATACGCCACGGCGGGGGACGGGGAAACCGGTACGAGTACGAGTACGGGTACGGGCAAAGGCACGGGCGGAGGCAAGGGCACGGACAAGGCCTTGTCATCCCGGGCTTGACCCGGGATCCATGGTGGCGTGACGACACGGCGCCAAGGATTGCGGGTCGAGCCCGCAATGACATGGCTCAATGAAATGGCTTGGTGCGCCGAAGGCCTCAGGCGACCGCGAGCTGCGGCATCCCCAGCCGCTCGCGTGCCTGCGCGTACTCGCGCTTGAGCTTCGCGATGTAGTCGGCGGCGTGCATCACTTCCTTCACCGCGGAGATGCCCTGCCCCGAGCCCCAGATGTCCTTCCAGGCCTTCTTGCTGCCCTCGCCGCCGCCGAAGCTCATCTTGCTCGGGTCGCTTTCCGGCAGGTTGTCGGGATCCAGCCCCGAGGCGCGGATGCTCGCCTTGAGGTAGTTGCCGTGCACCCCGGTGAACAGGCTGGAGTAGACGATGTCGTCCGAGCTGCCCTCGACGATCGCCTGCTTGTAGGCATCGCTGGCACGCGCTTCGTGCGTGGCGATGAAGGCCGAGCCGATGTAGGCGAAGTCGGCGCCCATGGCCTGCGCCGCCAGGATGGCGCCGCCGTTGGCGATCGCGCCCGACAGCGCGATGGGGCCGTCGAACCACTCACGGATCTCCTGCACGAGGGCGAACGGGCTCTTCACGCCCGCATGGCCGCCCGCGCCGGCGGCCACCGCGATCAGGCCGTCGGCGCCCTTCTCGATCGCCTTGCGCGCGAAGAAGTTGTTGATGATGTCGTGCAGCACGATGCCGCCATAGCCGTGGATCGCCTCGTTGACGTCCGGCCGCGCGCCCAGCGAGGTGATGACGATCGGCACCTTGCGCTTCACGACGACTTCCATGTCGTGCTCCAGGCGGTCGTTGCTCTTGTGCACGATCTGGTTGATGGCGTAGGGCGCGGCCGGGCTGTCCGGGTGCGCGCGGTCGTACGCCGCCAGCGTCTCCTCGATCTCGTGCAGCCACTCGTCCAGCTGCGAGGCGGGACGGGCGTTGAGCGCGGGCATGGAACCGACGATGCCGGCCTTGCACTGTTCGATCACCAGCTTGGGGTTGCTGACGATGAACATCGGCGAGGCGATGACCGGCAGGGGCAGGTTCCGGAGGACGGGCGGCAGCTTGGACATTCGGTCTCCTGTAGGGGGTGCGGTCAGAACGCTTCCAGCGGCAGCGCCGTGACGCTCTCCGCGCCTTCCACGATGCTGTCACGCACGCCCGGCGCCTTGGCCAGGATGTGGTCGGCGTAGAAGCGCGCGGTGGCGATCTTCGCGCGCATGAACTCCGCGTCCTGTCCCTTCTGCAACAGCTCCTCGGCCACCAGCAGGGAACGCGCCATCT
>DASWUI010000878.1:0-6104 GCA_036401715.1 Ramlibacter sp.
CGCACGAGGTCGGCAATCCGCTTGCCATCATCTCGGGCCTGGCCGAGGAGATCGGGCACTGGCGCGAGCCGCGCGACATCAACCCCGAGTTCCCGCGCATCATCGTGGAGCAGACCGCGCGCATCGCCGGCATGACGCGGCGCATCGACGACTTCGCCAACGCCGGCCGCGACACGCCGGAGATGCTGGACATCAACCAGCTGGTGCAGTCCGTGTGCGACTTCCTGTTCTTCGACCGCCGCTTCCACGGCACGCCCATCGACCTGCGGCTGCAGCCGGGGCTGCCGGCCTGCCACGGCATTCCCGACCACCTGACCGAGGTGCTGATGGGCCTGCTGCAGGCCTACGAACAGGGCTGCGAAGGCTGCGGTGCCGCCGGTGCGCGGCTGGCGGTGGAAACCGGCACGCAGGACGGCGAGGTGACGATCCGCATCAGCGGCTCCTGCGAGCAGGACAGCAGCAAGTGCCCCTGCCCCGTCGGGGACCCGCGCATGGAGTCGGCGCGGCGCCGCATGGAAGGCATGGGCGGCCGCATCGACGCGGTGGGGTCCGTGGTGGAGCTGCGCCTGTCCTGCCCCGCGCCGGGTGCCTGAGCGGCGCCCGCGCGCAGATCAGCGCTTGAACTTGCCGTCGGCCCCGATGATCGACAGGTCGGCGAAGTCCAGGCCCGTGTGGTCGTCGGCCCCGTAGCTGACTTCCAGCCCGCCCAGGTCGAAATTGCGGATGCCTTCCAGCGCCGCCATCAGCTTCGCGCGCGTGGGGTTGGGGCCGGCGCGGCGCAGGCCTTCCACCAGCACCTTGGCCGCGGTGTAGCCCTCCAGCATGGCCGGGCTCAGCTCCAGCTTCTTCTCCCTGGCCAGCTGCATCGCTTCCTTGATGAATCCGTAGGCGATGGAGCGCTCGTAGGGGAACACCTGGGTCACGACCACCCCGCGCGAGTGCTGGCCCAGGCTCTTGATGAAGCCGGAGGACGCGTTGTTGGAGAGCGTCACCACCTGCGCCGCCGACCTGGCGTTGCGCAGCTCCTTGACGCCGTCGGCCACCGCGCTGCCCGAGGCGATCCACAGGACGGCCTGCGCGTCCTTGCCCGTGAGTTCGGGGACGATGGCCTTGTAGTCCGGCTTCTGGCGGTCGGCCTTGATCACGGCGACAGGCGCGAAACCCGCCTTGGCGAAGCCCTTGCTGGCGCCTTCCAGTCCGTCCTTGCCGAAGGAGTCGTCCGCGTGCACGACGGCGATGCGGCTGATGCCCATGGTGTGGAGGTGCGCGATGGCCTTCTCGGCCTCGCGCTGGTAGGTGGCGCGGACGTTGAACACCTGCTTCTTCACCGGCTGGTGCAGCACCATCGCGCCGGTGGACGGCGCCACCAGCGGCACGCCGTTGGCCTCCAGCAGCGGGAGGATGGCCTCGGTGTGCGGGGTGCCGCGGTTCAGGAACATGGCCAGGACGTTCTTCTCCTCGATCAGCACCTTCGCGTTGGCCCTGGCGATCGGCGGGTCGAACTTGTCGTCCATCTGCACCAGCTCGATCTTCTGGCCGTTCACCCCGCCCTTGGCGTTGATGTGGTCGATCCAGAGGCGGGCGCCATCGGTCGTCTCCTTGACCCCGGCTGCAACCACGCCCGTGAACCCGGCGGTCTGCCCGATGACGATCTGCGCCAGCGCGAACGCGGGCGCCAGGGCGGCGACAGCCGCGACGATGTACTTCTTCATGCCGGTCTCCTCAGGCGCGGGAAGCGCCCCGACGTGACCGAGTGTAAGAGGAGCTCTGCCGTAACACCATCGCAGCAACCCGGCGGGGCGTGAGGTTTACGTGCGCCGTACGAGGGAAGCTGCAGGATTCACGCGTTTGGGCTGAGTTGCTTTTGCGGGACAGCACCGGATGGCTGTGGCAGCACGGGGGCATGCGCAGCCCGGCAGCAGGCGGGCGCACCCTTCCCTAGAATGTCGGGCCTCGTTTTCAAAAGGTCTCCATGTCCCAGGGCTCGATCCGCATCCGCGGCGCCAGGCAGCACAACCTCAAGAACCTCGACCTCGACCTGCGCACCGGTGAGCTGACGGTGGTCACCGGCCCGAGCGGCTCCGGAAAATCCAGCCTGGTCTTCGACACGCTCTATGCCGAAGGCCAGCGCCGCTACGTCGAGACCTTCTCGGCCTATGCGCGCCAGTTCCTGGAGCGCATGGACAAGCCGGCGGTGGACCGGGTGGAGGGGGTGCCGCCGGCGATCGCCATCGACCAGACCAATCCGGTGCGGTCCTCGCGGTCCACGGTCGGGACGATGACGGAGCTGAACGACCACCTGAAGCTGCTGTTCGCGCGCGCCGCGCAGCTGTTCGACCGGCAGACCGCGCTGCAGGTGCGGCACGACACGCCGGAGACCATCTACGAACAGCTGATGGAGCGCACGCGCGAGGGCGATCCCCGCCTGGTCGTGACCTTCCCGGTGGAGCTGCCCGGCGGCACCACGCAGGAGGAAGTGGAGCAGTGGCTCGCCGCCAGCGGCTTCACCCGCGTGCAGGCCGAGCGCGAGGTCGCCACGCCGACCGGGCCGCGCAAGGTGCTGGACGTCGTGGCCGACCGCTTCCGCATCCAGGGCGTGGAAAAGGTCCGCGCGATCGAGGCGATCGAGGTGGCGCTCAAGCGCGGGTCCGGCCGGCTGGCGGTGTATGTCTCCCGTCCTCCCCGCGCAGGCGGGGACCCAGGGCTTCAGGAAGTCGCCGCGAGCGGCGAGCCCGATGCGGGCGCCCTGGATTCCCGCCTGCGCGGGAATGCCGGGGAAGGCCGCGGGGATGACGAAATCTGGAAGTTCTCCACCGGCCTGCACTGCCCGGAGAGCGACATCCGCTACGCGGACCCGGTCCCCTCCATGTTCTCGTTCAACTCGCCGGTGGGCGCCTGCGAGACCTGCCGCGGCTTCGGCCGGGTGATCGGCGTGGACTACGGGCTGGTGATCCCCAACGACAAGCTCACGCTGCGCGCCGGCGCCATCAAGACCTTCCAGACCCCCGCCTGGTCGGAGTCGCAGGACGACATGATGCGCCACGCCGAGGCGGCAGGCATCCCGCGCGACACGCCCTGGTACAAGCTCACGCCGGAGCAGAAGCACTGGGTGGTCCACGGCGCGCCCAACTACCGCGAAGGCAACTGGAACCGCCAGTGGTATGGCGTGAAGCGCTTCTTCCAGTACCTGGAGAGCAAGGCCTACAAGATGCACATCCGGGTGCTGCTGTCCAAGTACCGCAGCTATACCCCGTGCGAGGCCTGCGGCGGCGCCCGCCTGAAGACCGAGTCGCTGCTGTGGCGCCTGGGGAGCAAGGCCGATGCCGATGCGGTGCTGGAGCCGGGCAAGCGCTTCATGCCGGTGGGCGAGCAGTGGACGCGCGAGCAGCTCGAGGCGCTGCCCGGGCTGTCGCTGCACGACCTGATGATCCTGCCGATCGCCAGGCTGCGGCGCTTCTTCGACCAGGTCGAGCCGGAGGCGGAAGCGCATGCCGGCGCCGGCGAACTGCAGGCCCTGAAGCTGCTGTTCGAGGAGATCAACACCCGCCTGAAGTACCTGGTGGACGTGGGCATCGGCTACCTCACGCTGGACCGCCAGAGCCGCACGCTGTCCGGCGGCGAGGTGCAGCGCATCAACCTGACCACCGCCCTGGGCACCTCGCTGGTGAACACGCTGTTCGTGCTGGACGAGCCCAGCATCGGCCTGCACCCGCGCGACATGAACCGCATCGTGCAGGCCATGCACCGCCTGCGCGACGCCGGCAACACGCTGGTGGTGGTGGAGCACGACCCGGCGGTGATGGTCGCGGCCGACCGCATCATCGACATGGGTCCGGGCCCCGGCGAGCGCGGCGGCCAGATCGTGTTCGACGGCACCACGCAGGAACTGCGCAATGCCGACACGCTCACCGGCGCCTACCTGGGCGCGCGCAAGCACGTCGGCATGGGCTTCAAGCGCGCGGTGACGGAGGCCACGCCGCGGCTGGTGCTGGAAGGCGCGCGCGAGCACAACCTGCGGGACCTGTCGGTGGAATTCCCGCTGCAGCGGCTGGTGGTGGTCACCGGCGTTTCCGGGTCCGGCAAGTCCAGCCTGGTGCAGGACATCCTGGCGCCGGCGCTGCTGCGCCACTTCGGCCGCGCGACCGAGACGCCCGGCGCCCACGACCGCGTGCTGGGCGCCGACCACCTGTCCGACGTGGTGTTCGTGGACCAGTCCCCGATCGGCAAGACCGCGCGCTCCAACCCGGTGAGCTACGTGGGCGCCTGGGACTGCATCCGCGAGATCTTCGCCACCTCGCCGCTGGCGAGACAGCGCGGCTACACCGGCTCGAAGTTCTCCTTCAACTCCGGCGACGGCCGCTGCCCCACCTGCGGCGGCTCCGGCTACGAGCACGTGGAGATGCAGTTCCTCTCCGACGTGTACCTGCGCTGCCCCGACTGCGACGGCAAGCGCTACCGGCCCGAGATCCTGGAAGTGACCATCGAGCGCCAGCCGGTGGGCGCGGTCGCGCCGCGCGTGCTGAACGTCGCGGACGTGCTGGACCTCACCGTCAGCGAAGCGGCAGCGCTGTTCGCCAACGACCGCGACGTGATCCGCTCGCTGCAGCCGATCGTGGACGTCGGCCTCGAGTACGTGAAGCTCGGCCAGCCGGTGCCCACGCTGTCGGGCGGCGAGTCGCAGCGCCTGAAGCTGGCGGGCTTCCTGGCCGAAGCGGCGCGCTCGTCGACGCACACCCGCCAGGGCGTGGCGAAGAAGGGAACGCTGTTCCTGTTCGACGAGCCCACCACGGGCCTGCACTTCGACGACATCGCCAAGCTCATGCGCGCGCTGCGCAAGCTGCTCGAGGGCGGCAATTCGCTGATCGTCATCGAGCACAACCTGGACGTGATCCGCGCGGCCGACTGGCTGGTGGACCTGGGCCCCGAAGGCGGCGACGGCGGCGGCCTCCTGGTCGCCGAAGGCCCGCCGGAGGAAGTGAAGCTGCATCCGGCGTCGCACACGGCGAAGGCGCTGCGGGAGTACGACGGGGCCCTGGGGATCGTTTCCGAGAGCATCCCTCACCCCGGCCCTCTCCCGCAGGCGGCAGAGGGTGAGAACGGCCGGCGCGGCAGCCGCGCCGGGGCCGCACCATCGGCCATCCAGATCGTCAACGCCAAGGAGCACAACCTCAAGAACCTCAGCGTGGACATCCCGCACAACAAGTTCAGCGTGATCACCGGGGTGTCCGGCTCCGGCAAGTCCACGCTGGCCTTCGACATCCTGTTCAACGAGGGGCAGCGGCGCTACCTGGAGTCGCTCAATGCCTATGCGCGCTCCATCGTGCAGCCGGCCGGCCGGCCCGAAGTGGACGCGGTGTACGGCATCCCGCCGACGGTCGCGATCGAGCAGCGGCTGTCGCGCGGCGGGCGCAAATCCACCGTGGGCACGACCACGGAAGTCTGGCACTTCCTGCGCCTGCTGTACGTGAAGCTGGGCGTGCAGCACTGCGTGCACGACGGCGCCGAAGTGCGGCCGCAGACGCCGGACAGCATCGTCGCGCAGGTCATGAAGCGCTACCGCGGGCAGCACGTCGGCCTGCTGGCGCCGCTGGTGGTCAACCGCAAGGGCGTCTACACCGAGCTGGCCGACTGGGCGCGTCCGCGCGGCTACACGCACCTGCGCGTGGACGGAAACTTCCTGCCGACCACCGGGTTCCCGCGCATCGACCGGTTCAAGGAACACACCATCGAGTTGCCGGTGTGCGACCTCGACGTGACGCCCGCCAACGAGGCGCTGCTGCGCGAGAAGCTCACGCTGGCGCTGGAACACGGCAAGGGCGTGGTGCACGTGCTGGCGCCGCTGGACGGGCTGCGCACCGCCTTCAGCCAGGGGCTGGCGAAGCACGAAGGCATCGGCAAGGTGGAAGTGTTCTCCACGCTGCGCGCCTGCCCCGTGTGCGCGACCAGCTATCCCGAGCTGGACCCGCGCCTGTTCTCCTACAACAGCAAGCACGGCTGGTGCACCGAGTGCGTGGGCACGGGCCTGGCGCTCACGCGCGAGCAGCGCAAGGCGCTGGACGACTCGCAACCCGACGACAAGAGCCGCGAGGGCGGCCGCGAGCAGA
>DASWUI010000879.1:0-6372 GCA_036401715.1 Ramlibacter sp.
ATGCTGGCCAACGTGGTGCTGCCGCAGCTGCTCCTGATCGTCATGGCGACGGCCGTGGTCTGGTTCGGCGTTTCGCGCGGGCTCGAGCCGCTGCAGCGCCTGCGGCGCGCCGTGTCGGACCGCTCGCACCTGGACCTGAGCCCGATCGACACGCACGACGTGCCGGGCGAGGTCCGCCCGCTGGTGGACGAGGTCAACGAGCTGATGGCCCGCCTGGGCAGGACCTTCGACTTCCAGAACCGCTTCGTGGCAGACGCCGCGCACCAGCTGAAGACGCCGGTGAGCGGCCTGAAGGCGCAGATCGAGCTGGCCCTGCGCGAGAGCGACCCCGAGCGCGTGCGCCACTCGCTCGCGCAGCTGTACATCAGCGCCGATCGCCTGTCCCGGCTGGTGCGCCAGCTGCTCTCGCTGGCGCGCAACGAACCCGGCGCGCTCGACACGGTGCAGCTGCAGCCGCTGGACCTGAACGCCTTCGCCCTGGAAGTCGGCATGGACTGGGTGCCGCACGCCATCAAGCGCAGCATCGACCTGGGCTTCGAGGGCGTGGAGCACCCGCTGATGATCGATGCCGACGGCGACCGGCTGCGCGAGTTGATCAACAACCTGGTGGACAACGCGATCCGCTACAGCCCGCCCGGCGGCCGGGTGACGGTGCGCGTGAGCGCCACCGGAGACGGCCACGGGCGGCTGGCGATCAGCGACGACGGCCCCAGCATCCCGGTGGCCGAGCGCCAGCGCATCTTCGAGCGCTTCCACCGCCTGCTCGGGACGCAGGAGGACGGCAGCGGCCTGGGACTGGCCATCGTCAGCGAGATCGCCACCCTGCACCGGGCGCGCATCGAGCTGGAAGAGGACGTCGACGGGGTGGGTAACACCTTCAGCGTACTGTTCCGGCTGCGCGCTGGCTGACGGCGCCGTCACCCGGCGTTCAGCTGGCCGACAGCTGGCGTCCATGAGGGCGTCAGCGCGCGTCCGTAGCCTCGCGGATGTCGAGACCGGCACCGGTCTTCGCATCATTCGAGGAGACACCATGGCCTTCCTGTCCAGCCCGGAGTTCTGGGTTGCCCTTTCGCAGATCATCCTGATCAACATCGTCCTGTCCGGGGACAACGCGGTCGTCATCGCGCTGGCCTGCCGCTCGCTGCCGCCGCAGCAGCAGAAGAACGCGATCATCTTCGGCAGCGTCGGCGCCATCGTGCTGCGCGTGATCCTGACCTTCTTCGCGGTCTACCTGCTGACGCTGCCCTACCTCAAGCTGATCGGCGCGGCCCTGCTGCTGTGGATCGGCGTGGGCCTGCTCAAGGGCGACGGGGAGGAGGAGCACATGGAGGACAACGCCAACCTCGCCGCGGCCATCAAGACGATCATCATCGCGGACCTGGTGATGAGCCTGGACAACGTGATCGGCGTGGCAGCCGCCGCCAAGGGCAACGTGCCGCTGCTGGTGTTCGGCCTCGTGATCAGCATCCCGCTGATCATCTTCGGCAGCAAGCTGATCCTCGGGCTGATGAACCGCTTCCCGGTCATCATCACCCTGGGCGCCGGCCTGCTGGGCTGGGTCGCCGGCGAGATGTTCCTGACCGATCCCGCGATCCACGACTTCATCGAGCGCCACCACTACCTGCACAACGTCATGCCGGCCCTCGGTGCCGTCGGGGTGGTGGCCGTGGGCAAGTACCTGGGCAACCGTCCCGGCGCGCGCGACGAGACGCCCGCCGACCAGGCCGCGTGAGGGCGCCATGAGGCAGGTCCTGATCGCTGTCGACGCCCACAGCCCCGCGCGCACGCGCTCGGCGGTGGAGCAGGCGGTGCGCATCTGGCGCGACGAGTTCGTGGGCATCCGCCTCGTGCGGGTGCAGCCGAGGCTGTCGGGGCACGTCGCGATGTTCTTCGGCACCCGCGAGCTGCAGAAGATGCAGCTGGAGGAGGGCGCGGAGGAACTGAAGTTCGCGCAGTCGCTGCTGGACGCCGCGGGCGTCCCCTACACGAGCACGGTGCTGATCGGCCGCAGCGCCGAGACCATCGCGCAGGCCGCGCGCGACTTCGGCTGCGACCGCATCCTGTTCGGGGAGGAAGGCCCGAGCCTCGCCGGCCGGATGTTCGGCTCGCTGGCGGAGCAGGTGCGCCACCTGCTGGGGCCGGGCAACGCCTACCAGGTGATCGGCTCCTGAAGCGCAGCCGCGCCGGGCGGCCCGTGGCGCGCTCGTGCCGGCTGCTTTCCTTTTTGGGCGCCGGCCGACACGCGGCGCGACCGCCCCCTGCGCACACTGTGCGTCATGCCACCTCCTTCGCGACGCGGTTTCCTCGGCGGCCTCTCCGCCGCGATCCTGGGCAGCAGCGGGGGCGGCGCCGGCGCGGCGCCGCCGTTCACCCTCCACACCTTCGGCGATTCCATCCTCGACTGCGGGCACTACAACCCGCAGGGGGTGCATCCGGGACAGCTGCTGGTGGGCAACGACGACGGCTTGTTCCCCGACTTCCGCGGCCATGACCTGCGTACCAGGCTCGGTGGCGCTGCGCGCCTGGACCACCGTGCCGTGGACGGCGCGACGGTGGACGGGCTGCAGCGGCAGCTGCAGGGCCTGCGCCGCCCGGCGGGTCCCGCCGTCGCGCTGCTCACCGTGGGCGGCAACGACCTGCTGCGCGGGCTGGCCGCGGACGAAGGCGCCGGCATGCGCGAGTTCGAGCGCACGCTCAATGCCTTCGTGCGGGCGCTGCCGGTGCGGCCGCTGCTGATCGGCACCGTGTACGACCCGACCTTCGGCGACGACAGCCGCAACTTCCTGGGCGTGGATGCCCGCACCGCCCGGCGCAACCACCGCCGGGTCAACGAGATCCTGGCCGAGGTGGCGGGGCGCGCGGGTTCGCTCGCCGACCTGCACGGCCACTTCCTCAAGGGCAATGCCGAGTGGTACGTGCATACCATCGAGCCCAGCCTGCGCGGCGCATCGGAAGTGCGGCGCGTGTTCCTGCCCCTGGTGCTGGCGCGCGCCTGAGCGCATGGGGGAAGCCCGGGCGACGCGGCGCGCGCGTCCGGGCACCATCACGGACGAAGGAGAAAACCGAGTGACCATTGCCTCCGGGCCGCCGCTGCCCGATGCCACCACCCTGTCGCGCCGCATCGCCGCGCGCGAGCTGTCCTGCCGCGAGCTGATGCAGGCCTGCCTGGCGCGCATCGCCGCGCTGAACCCGGTGCACAACGCCATCGTCTCGCTGCGCGATGCGCAGGAACTGCTGGCCGAGGCCGACGCGCGCGACGCGGCGCTGGCCCGCGGCGAGCGCATGGGGTGGATGCACGGCTTTCCGGTCGCCGTGAAGGACCTCAGCGACGTGGCCGGCATCCCGACCACCATGGGCTCGCTGGCGGCGGGCAGGCGGATGCCGGGCTCCGATGCGCTGTTCGTCGAGCGCATGAAGAAGGCGGGCGCGATCGTCATCGGCAAGACCAACACGCCGGAGTTCGGGCTGGGCTCGCACACGTTCAACAACGTGTTCGGCATCACGCGCAATGCCTGGGACCCCGCGCGCTCGGCGGGCGGCAGCAGCGGAGGGGCGGCCGTGGCCCTGGCGCTGGGCATGGTGCCGGTGGCCGACGGCAGCGACATGGGCGGCTCGCTGCGCAATCCGGCGGCCTTCAACAACGTGGTCGGCTTCCGCCCCTCGCGCGGCCGCGTGCCGGCCGTGCCCGCGGAGGACGCCTTCTTCCAGCAGCTGGGCACGGAGGGGCCGATGGGCCGCACGAGCGAGGACGTGGCGCGGCTGCTGTGCACCATGGCCGGCTGGGACGAGCGGGCGCCCCTGTCTCTTGCGGAGCCGCTGCCGGATGCGGCGGGCGAAGATCCGATCGGCTGCGCGCCCGGCAGGCGCATCGGCTGGCTGGGCAGCCTGTGGCCGGACCTGCCGCTGGAACCGGGCATCCGTGAACTGTGCGAATCGGCGCTGCGCAAGCTCCAGGCGGAGGGATACGGCGTGGAGTCCTGCACCCTGGACGTGCCGCGAGACCTCAACTGGACGGCCTGGCTGCGCCTGCGGCAGATGCTGGTGGGCGGCAAGCTCGGTGCCCTGTACGCGCAGCCGCGCCTGCGCGCGCTGATGAAGCCCGAGGCGCAATGGGAGGTGGAGCAGAGCTTCCAGCTCACCGCCGCCCAGCTGTACCAGGCCACCGTGCAGCGCACGGCCGTGTACCACGCCTTCCGCCGGCTCTTCGAACGCTTCGACTACGTGGTCGCGCCGACGGCGCAGGTCTTTCCCTTCCCCGCCGAGCAGCACTGGCCGCACGAGGTCGCCGGCGTCGCGATGGACACCTACCATCGCTGGATGGAGATCGTCACGCCCTTCACCCTGGCGGGGCTCCCGGTGGCCAGCGTGCCGGTGGGGTTCAACGCCGAAGGCCTGCCCATGGGCATGCAGGTCGCCGGGCCGGCGCGCGCCGACCTGCGCGTGCTGGCGCTGGCGCGGGCCTGGGAAGGGATCGCCCCGTGGCATTCGCAGCGGCCGCCCGCGGTCGCGCGCCTGGCTTGAGTCCCGGCCCGCGCTTCGCGGCCGACGCCATGCTGGGGCGCCTGGCGCGCTGGCTGCGCGTGCTGGGCTACGACACCTCGTACGACGTGGAGCTGCCCGACCCGGTGCTGGTGCGGCTGGCCGACGCCGAGGACCGCATCGTGCTCACGCGCGACCGCCACCTGCTCAGGGAGCTGCGGCCGGCACGCGCGCACGAGGTCCGCCAGGACGACCCCCTGCTGCAGCTGCGCGACGTGGTCACCGCGCTGGACCTGCCGCGGCCGCCGGAGCTGTTCACCCGCTGCATGCTGTGCAACGCGCCGCTGCGCGTGTTGCCCGCGGCCGATGCGCTGCCGCTGCTGCCCGAGGGGGTGCGCGAGCTGCCCGGGCCGGTGCGCCGCTGCCCCGCCTGCGGTCGCCTGTACTGGGACGGCTCGCACGTGCGACGCATGCGCGCCGCGCTGGAGCGGGTGCTGCCGGGGTGGGGCGCGGCCTGAGTGCGCGAGCCCCTCGGGGCCCGGGCGGGATGGCGCGGCTCGCCCGGACCTGGGTTCCCTCGGACGCCGCCGGTGCCGGGCGCGCGGCACAATGCGCGGCATCCATCATCGAGGAGACTTCGCATGAACAAGCGCCAGCTGCTGCGCGCCACCCTGCTGGGACTGTCCGCACTCGCCCTCGCCGGCGCCGGGCAGGCCCAGGATTTCCCGCCGAAGAAGGCCGTCACGCTCATGGTGGGCTTCGCCCCGGGCGGCGCCGCCGACGCGGCCGCGCGGCTGATCGCCAAGAAGCTGGGCGAGAACATCGGCCAGACCGTGGTGGTGGAGAACAAGGCGGGCGCCGGCGGCAACATCGCGCACCAGCTCACGGCCAACGGGCCCACGGACGGCTCGCTCATCCTGTTCGGCTCGATCGGTCCGCTGACCATCGCGCCGCACATGATGAAGCTGCCCTACGACCCGTTCAAGGACCTGGCGCCGCTGTCCGGCGGCGTGCACTTCCCGAACGTGCTGGTGGTCAACGCGAACTCCGGCATCAAGTCGCTGGCCGACTTCGTGGCGGCGGCGCGCAAGCAGCCCAACGCGGTCTCGTTCGCTTCCACGGGCTCCGGCTCCGCCTCGCACCTCACCGGTGAACTGTTCGCGCAGCAGATCAAGGCCGACATGCTGCACGTGCCGTACAAGGGCGGCGCGCCGGCCATGCAGGACCTGCTGGCGGGCCGCTTCACCGGCTACTTCGCCGCGCCCCCCACGGCGCTGCCGCACATCGAGAGCGGCAAGCTCACGCCGCTGGCCACCACCGGCCTGGCCCGGCCCGCGTACATGCCGAACCTGCCCACCGTGGCGGAATCGGGCTATCCCGGCTTCGAAGCCCTGAACTGGTATGCCTTCGTCGCGCCGGCCAGGACGCCCACGCCCATCCTGGACCGCTGGAACCAGGAACTGGTGAAGGTGCTGAACGACCGCGAGGTGCGGGAAGCGCTGGGCAAGCACGGGCTGACGCCGCATCCCACCTCCCGCGCCGAGCTGACCGGCTTCATGCAGAAGGAATCGGCGAAGTGGGGCGCCATCGTGCGCGACCGCAAGATCACGGCCGAGTGACGCGCGCCGGCGGCGGCAGGCGACAATGCCGCCCATGGAAACCCTCGCAGTGGGTTGCGGCGCCGGCTTCTCCGGCGACCGCACCGATGCCGCACCGCCGGTGGTGCGCACCCTCATCGAACGCGGCGGCCCTGCCGCCCTGATCTTCGAGAACCTGGCGGAACGCACGCTGGCGCTGCAGCAGCTGGCCCGGCGCCGGGACCCGGCGCTCGGCTACGAACCGCTGCTGGAGCTGGAGCTGCGGCCGATCCTGGCCGATTGCCTGCGCCACGGC
>DASWUI010000880.1:0-4256 GCA_036401715.1 Ramlibacter sp.
GTCCAATGCCGGCGGCCTGGTCCGCTGGCCGGTCTACATCCTGATCCCGATCGGCTTCACGCTGCTGCTGCTGCAGGGCCTGTCCGAGCTGGTCAAGCGCGTCGCCTTCCTGCAGGGGCTGATCCCCGATCCCACCGTGAAGGCGCACGAGAAGACCGCGGAACTGGAGCTGGCCGAGGAACTGCGCCGGCAGGCGGAGCTCGCCGAGCTCGAGAAGAACAACAACAACAAGGCCTGAGGCGCGGGAGACGGACCCCATGACGCAGTTCATCGCACAGAACCTGGCCCCGATCATGTTCGCGGGCCTCATCGTGTTCCTGCTGTTCGGCTTCCCGGTGGCCTTCAGCCTCGGCGCCTGCGGCCTGTTCTTCGCCTTCATCGGCATCGAGCTGGGCGTGCTGCCCACGTCGCTGATGCAGGCGCTGCCGCTGCGGCTGTTCGGCATCATGCAGAACGACACGCTGCTGGCCATCCCGTTCTTCACCCTGATGGGACTGATCCTCGAGCGCAGCGGCATGGCCGAGGACCTGCTGGACACCATCGGCCAGCTGTTCGGTCCCCTGCGCGGCGGCCTGGCGATCGCGGTGGTGCTGGTGGGCGCCCTGCTGGCGGCCACCACCGGCGTGGTCGCCGCCTCGGTGATCTCCATGGGCCTGATCTCGCTGCCCATCATGCTGCGCTACGGCTACGACCGGCGCCTCGCCTCCGGCGTGATCGCCGCCTCCGGCACGCTGGCGCAGATCATCCCGCCCTCGCTGGTGCTGATCGTGCTGGCCGACCAGCTCGGCCGCAGCGTGGGCGACATGTACAAGGGCGCCTTCATCCCCGGCTTCGTGCTGACCGGCCTGTACCTGGCGTACGTGCTCGGACTGGCGCTGTTCCAGCCCAAGGCCGCCCCCGCCCTGCCCCTGGAGGCGCGCGTGTTCCGCGAGCCGAGCGGCAGCAGCGGCACGCCCTCGCTCCTGGTGCTGACCGTCATCAGCACCATCGCCGCGGTGTATCTGGCGCAGAACTACGACCAGGTGGTCGCCTGGTGGAAGGGCACGGAAGTCACTCCCGTGGCGACCGACGAGACGATCGTCGTGTCGCTGGTGGCCGGCGTCGGCCTGGCCTTCGTCATCGCGGTGATCAACAAGGTGACGCGCCTGGGCCTGCTCTCCCGCATGGCCGAGCGCGTGACCTTCGTGCTGATCCCCCCGCTGTTCCTGATCTTCCTGGTGCTGGGCACCATCTTCCTGGGCATCGCCACGCCCACGGAAGGCGGCGCCATGGGCGCGCTGGGTGCCTTCGCGATGGCCATGGCCCGCAGGCGCCTGAGCTTCCACCTGCTGCGGCAGGCGCTCAACACCACCACCAAGCTGTCCTGCTTCGTGGTCTTCATCCTGATCGGCGCCACCATCTTCGGCCTGACCTTCCAGGGCGTGGACGGCCCGCGCTGGGTGGAGCACCTGCTGTCGGGCCTGCCCGGCGGCCAGCTCGGCTTCCTGATCGTGGTGAACGTCCTGATCTTCGTGCTGGCCTTCTTCCTGGACTTCTTCGAGCTGTCCTTCATCGTGGTGCCGCTGCTGGCGCCCGTGGCCGAGAAGCTGGGCATCGACCTGGTGTGGTTCGGCGTGCTGCTGGCGGTGAACATGCAGACCTCCTTCATGCACCCGCCCTTCGGCTTCGCGCTGTTCTACCTGCGCAGCGTGGCACCCGACAAGGCGTACGTGGACCGCGTCACGCGCCAGCAGATCGCGCCCGTCACGACCGGCCAGATCTACTGGGGCGCGGTGCCCTTCGTGATCATCCAGATCATCATGGTGGGCCTGATCATCACCTTCCCCGGCATCGTCTCGCGGGACAAGGTGGAGAAGATCGACCTGGACAAGGTGAAGATCGAGATGCCCACCGACATGCCGGGTGCGGCGCCGGGTTACGACCCCTTCGCCACCCCGCCCGGCAACGACCTGCAGCCCGCGCCCTCGCCCGCCGAGGCCGCATCCGCGGCGGAAGCGGCCGCCGACGCCGAGCAGCAGAAGATCGACGACCTGTTCAAGACGAAGTAGCCGCGCGCGCAGGGCCACCGTGGGCACCGCCTGGCTCCTGCTGCAGCTCGCGATCTGCGCGGTGCTGATCGCGGTCGGCGGCTTCGTCCTCAGCCGCAGCGCCGACCGCCTGGCCGAGGCGCTGGGCTGGGGCCGCGGCTGGGTGGGGCTGGCCCTGCTGGCCACGGTGACCTCGCTGCCCGAGCTCGCCTCCGGCGTCAGCGCGGTGACGCTGGTGGCCGCTCCCAACCTGGCGGTCGGCAACGTGCTCGGCGCCTGCGTGGTGAACCTGGCCTTCCTGGTGGTGGTCGACACGGTGCAGCGGCGCCAGCCCATGTTCGGCGCTGCCAGCGCCACCCACCTGCTCTCGGCCGGGCTCGGCGTGGTGATGCTGGGATTCGTCGCGCTCAGCCTGGCCACCGCCGCCCACGTCCCGGCGCTGCTGCACGTGGGTTTCTACAGCCCGCTGCTGCTGGTGTTCTACCTGCTCGCGCTGCGCAGCGTGTTCGTCCACGATCAGGCCCAGCGCGTGACCACCGGGCCGGCGCCGGGCGCGCGCGACATCCCGGCCATCCGCCGCGAGTGGCTGCGCTTCGGGGCCGCGGCGGTCGTCGTGCTCGCTGCGGGCACCTGGCTTCCGAGCGTGGCCAGCGCGCTGGCCGCGTCGCTGGGCATCTCCCGCAGCTTCGCGGGCACGGTGCTCATGGCCCTGGTCACCACGCTGCCCGAGATGGCCGTGACGCTCTCGGCGCTGCGCCTGGGCGCGCTGGACATGGCGATCGGCAACCTGCTGGGAAGCAACCTGTTCAACCTGGCCATCCTCGCCGTGGACGACCTGTTCTACACGCGCGGCCCGCTGCTGGCCCACGCCGCTCCGGTGCACGCCGCTTCGGCGGCCACGGCGCTGGCGATGACGGGACTGGTGATCGTCGGCCTGGTGCTGCGCCCGCAGGGGCGCGTGCTGCGCGTGACCAGCTGGATCAGCCTGGGGCTGGTCGCGGCGTATGCGATGAACGCCACGGTGCTCTACCTGCTGGAAGGCTAGGAGCGCTCAGGACCGGTCCAGGTCCCGCGGCGGCGGCGCCACCGAGTGCACCCGCAGGTGCAGCGCGGCCTGCGCCATCAGGTTGGCGGACACCGGCGCGGTCACGAACAGGAACAGCGTGATCAGCAGTTCGCGCACCGCCCACGCGTCCTGCCCCCAGTGCCACAGCATGCTGGCCAGCAGCACGCCGCCGACGCCCAGCGTGCTCGCCTTGGTCGGCGCGTGCAGGCGCATGAAGAAGTCGCGAAAGCGCAGCAGCCCGATGGAGCCGACCAGCGCGAACAGGCCGCCGACCACCAGCAGCAGCGCGATCGCGGCTTCCAGCACGGGATGCAGGGGGACCGTTGCCATGGCGGCTCCTATTCGATGACGTCGCCGCGGGCGACGAAACGCGCCAGGGCGACGGTGGCGATGAAGCCCAGCATGGCGATCACCAGCGCGGCCTCGAACAGCAGGTCGCTGGACAGGCGAAGCCCCAGCAGGATCACCAGCGCCACCGTGTTCACGTAGAGGGTGTCCAGCGCCAGCACGCGGTCGGTGGCTTCCGGCCCGGCCAGCAGCCGCCAGCCGGGCAGCGCCAGCGCCAGCGCGACGCAGACGATCGCGAAATCGAGCGCCCAGGCCATCATCCGAAGATCTCCTTGAGGGGTTGTTCGTAGCGCTCCAGGATCTCCGCCGCCACCGCCTGCGGATCGCCCGGATCGAGCGCATGCACGAGGATCGTGCGGCGCTCCTCGTCGACGACGCAGGAGACGGTGCCCGGCGTCATCGTGATGATGGTGGCCAGCAGCACGACGCCGCGCGGGTCCTGCAGCGTGTACCCGACCTGCACCCAGGCGGGCTGCGGCTGCCGGCGCGGGTCGAGCACGATGCGCGCGACCGTGAGGTTGGCCTTCACGATGTCCCACAGCACGACGCCGGCCAGCCGCAGGATCACCCGCAGCGCGCGCACCGGCGTGGGCGGCGCGTCGATGAAGTCGTGCGCCAGCCAGGGCAGCAGCAGTCCCAGCACGGCACCCCACAACCAGTGCACGGGCGCCAGCGAGCCCTGCAGCAGCAGCCAGCTCGCCACGATCGCACCGGTGAGCCAGGGGTGGGCGAGCCAGCGGCGTTCGCCTGCGGCGGTGTGCGGCGCGGGTTTCATCTGGCGGCTCCTGTTGCGTCGGCCGGATCGTAGGGACGCA
>DASWUI010000881.1:0-2507 GCA_036401715.1 Ramlibacter sp.
TCATCGCGTGGGCGGTGAGCGCCACGATCGGCAGCTGCATGCCGTGCGCGCGCAGGGCGCGGGTGGCGGCATAGCCGTCCAGCACCGGCATCTGCATGTCCATCAGGATGAGGTCGTAGCTGGCGGCGCAGGCCTTGTCGACCGCCACCTGCCCGTTTTCCGCCTCCTCCACCCAGAGGCCCTGCTCGGCGAGCACCAGCGAAAGCAGCTCGCGGTTCTCGGGCCCGTCGTCGACGACCAGCACGCGCGCGGAGGGGATGCGCCAGCGCGTGCGGGTGACGGCCGAGCCGGCATCACCCGGCGCGGCGACCTCGGTGGCATCCAGCAGCCGCACGCCCTCGAGCGCGCCGGTGGCGAAGGTGAAGATCATCGTGGTGCCCACGCCGGGCTGGCTGGTGCCCGAGAGCTCGCCGCCCAGCGCGCGCGCCAGGCGCCGGCTGATCGGCAGGCCCAGCCCGGTGCCGCCGAAGCGCCGCGCGACGGAGACGTCGGCCTGCGTGAAGGGGTCGAACATCTCCTCCACGCGGGCCGGGTCCATGCCGATGCCGGTGTCGCTCACTTCGACCGTGTAGGCGGTGCCGTTGCACGCGAGCACCACCTCCACGGAGCCGGACTCCGTGAACTTCACGGCGTTGCTCAGGAGGTTCAGCACCACCTGGCGGATGCGCGCCGGGTCGGACTGCACCCGCTCGGGTACCGGGGTCAGCAGGCGCAGCGACAGCCGCACGCCTTTTTCCTGCGCCTTCAGCGCCAGCTCGGACATGGCCCCGCGGATCACCTCGTGCGGCGCGCATGCGATCTTCTCCACCGTGAGCTGGCCGGCTTCGACCTTGGAGAGGTCCAGGATGTCGTTGATCAGGCCCAGGAGGTGCTTGCCGCTGTGGTGGATGGTGTCCAGGTAGCGCGAGGACTCCCGCTCGCTCTTGCCGAAGCCGCGCCGCAGCAGCTCGGTGAAGCCCAGGATGGCGTTCATCGGGGTGCGGATCTCGTGGCTCATGTTGGCGAGGAATTCGCTCTTGGCCCGGTTGGCCGCCTCCGCCTCCTCCTTGGCGCCGCGCAGTTCCTCGCGGCTTTGCTCCAGCAGCGTGATGTCTTCCAGGCTGATCAGCACACCCGAAGCACGGCCGCCCGTGGCGAGCACGGGCGAGCAGTTGACGACGAAGCTGCGCAGCTGGCCCTGCGGGTCGCGCAGCTTGAGCTGCAGGTCGCGCTGCACGCTCGACGAGGCGAGTGCCGCGGCCCAGGGGAACGCGCCTTCCGCGAGGCGCCGGCCCTCCGCATCGAGCCAGCCGATCTGCGCGACCGGCTTGCCCATCAGCTGCTCGTTGCTGCGCCCGAGCAGCCGGGTCAGGGCCTCGTTCGCCAGCACCACGTCCTGCTTCTGGTCGACCACCAGCAGCCCCTCGGTGAGCGAATCCAGCGCGGAACGCACCCGCGAAGGGATCGCCTGCGACGGATCGAGGTGGCGCAGGACGCGACTGAGGTACACGTAGACCGAGAGGACGCACAGGCCGCCGCAGAACGCCAGCAGCAGCAGCAGCGGCGTCTGCAGGATGCCCAGGAGGCCGGGCGCCCCGATCGGCGCGAAGCGCATCTCCAGCTGGCCCCAGGGCTGCGAGCCCGTGAACAGCGTCACCTGCACCTGGGCGTCGCTGGCCCGTCCGCTCTCCATGGGCACCCAGCCGCGCGCGTGTTCGCCCACGGCGGTCACCAGGCGGCCTTCGCGCGTGCGCAGGCCGATCGAACGCACGTCCTCGTTGCGCCTCTGGATGAAGCGCAGCACGTCCTCCAGCCGCGTGGCGTCCGAGCCGTTCAGGAGGGCGGCGCTGCTGACCGCCACCGATTCCGCCAGGGCCACCCGGCCCGCTCGGATCGCGCCCTGTCGATCCGGCACCAGGCCGAGGAAGGAGGCCGCGAGCAGCACGGTGCTGACGATGGACGCCAGCCCCAGCGCGATGTAGGTGCGTGTGTTGAACAGCTTCAAGCGAAACCTCGCAGCGGGTCGGGCGCATCGGGCCCTTCGGGCTCGAAAGCCTCGTCCTCCTCGTCTTCCCCGTCGTCGCCCGCGCGCGCGAGCACGGGCAAGGGATCCAGCAGGCGCCATGCGGGCAGCGCGGAGAGATAGCTTCCGAGCAGGACGCCGCCGCGGACCAGCCACAGCACGTAGACCACCGAAACGCCCAGCGACAGGCCCGCGACCGTGATGCTGGCACTGCGATCGAGGTCGAACTCCTCGCGCAGCTGGTTGCGCAGCCGGTTGAGTTCCTCCACGAAGGCTCCCGACCGCAAGGCCTGCTGGAACTGCTCCACGGTGATGCGGCCCGCGCTGTTCTCCAGCGAGGCGAAGCCCTTCACCTGGAAGTCGCCGTGGCCGGGCAGGCCGAAGCCGGTGAGCCGCAGCGCATGCTCCACCGCGTAGACGGTGGGCGTGTGCACCGAAGCCACCAGGGACTGGGTATGCAGCGGCGCAAACCCGGAGAAGGACGCGAGCTGCTCGGTGAACAGCG
>DASWUI010000882.1:0-3953 GCA_036401715.1 Ramlibacter sp.
CCATTGGTCCGGATCTTGCAAACGTCACGAGGACGCGCGAACGCAGCTGGCTCGCGCGCTGGCTGAAGGAGCCCGACGTGATGCTTGCCCGGAAAGACCCGATCGCCACCGCCCTGTACAACCAGTGGAACAAGCTGGCCATGCCCAACCTGAAGCTGGACGACAGGGAGGTCCAGCAACTGCTGCAGTTCCTGGACGAGGCCGGCGCCGCCGCCGCGGCCCAGGCCGCCCAGGCCACCGCGAAGAAGCAGTGAGGCCATCATCGGCACCCCCCTCCTGCACACGCTGCCGCTGTCCGGCGGCCTCGCCCCCGGCCAGCTGAAGGCCGCGCGCGAGCGTGCCGCCGCTGCCGGCGGCAAGGTCGTCGCCGCCCTGGAGGAGGTGATGGGGCAGGATCCCGCGACCTTCGTCCGGGCGCTGGCGGCCAGCCTGCACCTGCCGGCCCTGACCAGCGCGGAACTGTTCGCCAGCCGCCCGGACTTCAAGGCGATCCCGCTGGCCGACGCGCTGAACCGACAGTGCGCGCTGGTCCGGCTGGCCGACGGCCGTACGGTGGCCGTGATCGCCGATCCGTTCGACGACGCACTGCAGGCCTGGCTGGACGCCCGCGTGGACGGCGCCCCCCTGTGCCTGGCGCACGCCTCCGAGGTCGCCGCCTTCCTGGCGCGGCACGAGGAGGACTTCCGGGCCGTGGACAGCATCACCGCCGGGACGCAGGCCGAGGCGCAGTCGGGCGATCACGTGGAGGACCTGTCGCTGGTGCGCATCAGCGAGGACGCCAGCGTGGTCGTCAAGCTGGTGAACTCCACCCTCTACGACGCGCTCAAGGCGCACGCCAGCGACATCCACCTGGAAACCACCGAGAACGGGCTGGCCATCAAGTACCGCATCGACGGCGTGCTGACCACCATGAGCCGTGCTTCCGGCACCGAACTGGCCGAACAGGTGATCTCGCGCGTGAAGGTGATGGCGGAGCTGGACATCGCCGAGCGCCGCGTACCGCAGGACGGCCGCTTCAAGGTCGGCATCCAGGGCCGCCAGATCGACTTCCGCGTGTCGATCATGCCCAGCATCCTGGGCGAGGACGCGGTGCTGCGGATCCTGGACAAGCAGGACCTGGCCGACAGCATGCAGGGCGTGCGCCTGGCCTCCCTGGGCTTCGAGGACGCCACCATCCGCACGCTGCGCCGGCTGGCGCGCGAGCCCTACGGCATGGTGCTGGTCACCGGCCCCACCGGCAGCGGCAAGACCACGACCCTGTACGCCATGCTCTCGGAGATCCACAGCGGCCAGGACAAGATCGTGACCATCGAGGACCCGGTGGAGTACCAGCTGCCGGGCGTGCTGCAGATCCCGGTCAACGAGAAGAAGGGCCTGACCTTCGCGCGCGGCCTGCGCTCCATCCTGCGCCACGACCCCGACAAGATCATGGTGGGCGAGATCCGCGATCCCGAGACCGCGCAGATCGCGGTGCAGTCGGCGCTGACCGGCCACCTGGTGTTCACCACCATCCACGCCAACAACGTGTTCGACGTCATCAGCCGCTTCACGCAGATGAACGTGGATGCCTACAGCTTCGTGTCCGCGCTCAACGGCATCCTCGCGCAGCGGCTGCTGCGCCAGGCCTGCCCGAGCTGCGCCGTCCCGGTGACGCCCGGCGACGAGGAACTGGCGGAGTCGGGGCTGGCGCGCGAGAACGTGCGGCACTACCGCTTCGTCTGCGGCCAGGGCTGCGGCCGCTGCCGGGGCACCGGCTACCGCGGCCGCACCGCCATCGCCGAGATCCTGCTGCTGGACGACGAACTGCGGCAGCTGATCATCGACCGCGAGCCGATCGCGCGCGTCAAGGAGGCGGCCCGCCAGCGCGGCCTGCGCCTGCTGCGCGAATCGGCGCTGGCCCAGGTGGCGGCCGGCCGCACCACATTGCAGGAGATCAACCGTGTCACTTTCGTGGCGTGAGCGCTATGCCGCCGTCGTGACGACCGACCGCGTGGCGCTGGTGCGCACCGGCCACGGCTGGCGCACGCGGCTGGAGACCGTCGCCGAGGTGTCCTCGGGCGCCCCGCGCCAGGCCGCCCTCGATGCGGTTGCGGAAGTGCTCGCGCTGGCGGGCCGCCGCCGCGGCGAGCTCACCGTGGTGCTGTCCAGCCATTTCGTGCGCTACCTGCTGGTGCCCTGGCGCGCCGAGATCGGCTCCCCGTCCGAGCTGGAGGGCTTCGCGACGATCTGTTGCGACGAGACCTTCGGCAGCGAACCGGCCGGGCGCAGCGTGATCACCGCGCGCGAGCGCGCCAGCAGCGCCCGCGTGGCCGCCGCCGTGGACAACGTGCTGCTCGAGGGGCTGCGCTCGGTGGTCGCCGGCAGCGCGCTGCGGCTCGTCTCGGTCCAGCCTTACCTCTCGGCCGCCTTCGACGGGTTGCGCCGGCGCCTGCCGGCCCGCGACTTCATGTTCCTGCTGGCGGAGCCGGCGCGCAGCTGCGTGCTGGTGGCCAGCGGCGGGCGCTGGCGCAGCGTGCGCAGCGTCGCCCACGGCAGCCGCGGCCCCTCGCTCGCCGACCTGGTGGAGCGCGAAGCCCAGCTCACCGGCCTGGCCGACGAAGGCATGCCGCCCGTGTTCGTGCACGCCCCCGGCCAGGACGACCCGCAGCTGCCCGCGTGCCATGGCGTCACCCCGCAGTGGCTTGCCTGGCCGCAGCCGGCGCCCGGCGCCGCGATGGCCGACCCGCTGGTGGCGATGGCAAGGGCGGTGGCCTGACATGCGCGCGCTTGCCATCGATTTCCAGCGCCGCCCCCGCGCCCACCCCCTCGGCTGGGTGGTGCTGCTCGCCGGCGCCGCCACCCTGGCCTTCCTCCTGCACACCGGCCGCAGCCTGGAGCAGGAGAAGCTGGGCCAGCAGCAAAGGCTGGCCGCCGTCAACGCGCGCCTGGCCGCGGTGCCCCGCGGCGCCGCGCCCGACGCCCGCACCGACGCATCGCTCGCCGCCGCGCGCCAGGCACTGGACAAGGCGAAGCTGCCGTGGAACGAGCTGTTCTCCGGGCTGGAGGCGGCGCACGGCGCCGACGTCGCGCTGCTGTCGGTTTCTCCCGAAGTGACGCGGCGGCAGGTGCGCATCCAGGCGGAAGCACGCGATTTCGCCGCGATGCTGGCCTACCACCGCCTGCTGCAGCAGCAGCCGGGGCTGCACCAGGTGGTGCTGGTCGACCACGTCGTGGTCAAGGACGTGCCGCAGACGCCGGTGCGTTTCCAGATCCTTGCCGCATGGGGGACAGCGAATGGGCAACCCTAAGCTTCTCGCGACCGAGTTCCTGCTCTCGCTGGGGCGCCCCGGCCTGGCCGGCGCTGTCCTGCTGCTGGCGGGCCTGGGCCATGGCCTGGGGGTGCTGCTGCCCGAGCACCAGTCGGTCAACGGGCTGCAGGAGCGCGCCGAGCGGGCCGAGCGCCGCGCCGGCATGATGCGCGTGGGCAGCGACGGCAAGCCGCAGGTGAGCCTCAGCCCGGCGGAGACGCTCTACGCATCGCTGCCGCGCCAGGAGGAGCTGGCGCCGCAGGTGGAGCGCATCTACGCGGCCGCCGCCGCCGAGCAGCTGGCCTTGCTGCAGGGCGAGTACGCCCGCACCGAGGTGCCCGGCACGCGGCTCGTGCGCTATCGCGTCACCCTGCCCGTGCGGGGCACCTACGCGCAGGTCCGCCGCTTCGTCGCCGCCGCCACCGTGGCCGTGCCCGGCCTCGCGATCGACGACCTGAACCTGCAGCGCAAGGCGGTGGCGGAAGCGCAGCTCGAAGCGCGCGTCCAGTTTTCGGTTTTTCTTGCAGGTCGGTGATGCAGTCGAAAAAAAGGCTGGTCTTCTGGGGGACTTTCCTGGGCGGCGCGGGAGCGCTCGCCCTGTTCGCGGAGTTCGGGCCGAAGCCGGACCCGGCGGAAGTCGTGGCCGTGGCACCGCGCCCGGCAACC
>DASWUI010000883.1:0-2557 GCA_036401715.1 Ramlibacter sp.
CTCTCGCCGGCAGAGCTGGCATGGTGAGGCCGACGTGAAGGCGCTGGACCGCAAGCTGCTGCGCGACCTGGTGCGCATGTGGAGCCAGGCGCTGACGATCGCGCTGGTGGTGGCCAGCGGCATCGGCGGCTTCATCGCCACCCTGTCGGCCGTCGATTCGCTGGAGGGCGCGCGCGACGCCTTCTACGCCTCCGGGCATTTCGCCGACGTGTTCGCGGTCGTGAAGCGGGCGCCCGACTCGCTGGCCACTCGCCTGGCGGAGGTCCCGGGGGTCGTGGACGTGCAGACCACGGTCGAAGCGGTGGCGCGCGTGAGCGTGCCCGGGACCGTGGACCCGGTGATCGGCCAGCTGATCGGCCGGGACGCGCGCCGGCCGCAGCGCCTGAACCAGGTGCAGTTGCGCAGCGGCCGGTGGCCGGAGGCGGGCTCGCGCGCCGGCGGGGAACTGGAGGCGGTGGTCAACGCGAGCTTCGCGGACGCGCACAGGCTGCGGCCCGGCTCGGCGGTGTCCGCGCTGGTCAACGGCAAGCGGCGCACGCTGCGCATCACCGGCACCGCGCTGTCCCCCGAGTACATCTTCGGCGGGATCATGGGCATGCCGGACCTGCGCGCCTTCGGCGTGTTCTGGACCGACAAGGACGAACTGGCCGCGGCCATGGACATGCGCGGCGCCTTCAACCGGGTGGCGCTGAAGCTGTCGCCCTCGGCCTCGGAGCCGGCGGTGATCGACGCGCTGAACCGCCGGCTGCACGCGCTCGGGGGCATGCCGGCCCACGCGCGCGACGAGCAGGGATCGCACGCCATGCTGGACAACGAGATCCGCGAGCAGCGCGTGCTGGGCACGGTGCTGCCGGCGATCTTCCTGGCGGTGGCCGGCTTCCTGCTGCACGTGGTGACGGCGCGGCTGGTCGCCACGCAGCGCGAGCAGGTGGCGGCGCTCAAGGCGCTGGGCTACCGCGACGCCGCCATCGCCCTGCACTACCTGAAGCTGGTCACGCCCATGGTGCTGGGCGGCTACCTGCTCGGCCTGCTGCTCGGAAGCTGGATGGGCACGTTCATCACCGGGATCTACGCGGAGTTCTTCCGGTTCCCGAGCTTCGAACACCGCATCCCGCCGGCCCTGGCCTGGATCGGGCTGGCCATCGTCACGGCAACGGCGGTGCTGGGCACGCTCACGGCCATCGCGGCCACCGTGCGCCTGTCGCCCGCGGAAGCCATGCGGCCGCCGGCGCCGGGCAGCTACCGGCAGGCGCTGCTGGAGCGGATTCCCCGCTTGCACCTGGACCCGGCGCTGCGCATGATCCTGCGCAACATCGAGCGCCGCCCGCTGCGCTCCGCGCTGACGGTGGGCGGCATCGCGGCCTCCGTGGCGATCGTCATCATGGGCAACTTCTTCCGCGATGCGATCGATGCCATCGTGGACACCCAGTTCAACCTCGGCATGCGCTCGGACGTCATCGTGTGGATGACCGACCAGGTCGATGCCGCCGCCGCGCGCGAGCTGGCGCGCCTGCCCGGCGTGATGGAGGTGGAAACCGGCCGCCGCCTGGCCGTTCGCTTCATCCACGGAGCCCGCAGCGAGAAGGGCCTGATCGACGGCCATGCCGGCGCCGCGAGGCTGCAGCGCGTCATCGACGCGCAGCAGCGGACCGCCCTCGCGCCGGCCGACGGCCTGCTGATGACCGACCGCCTGGCCGAGAAGCTGGGCCTGAAGCCCGGCGACCGCGTCACAGTCGAACTGCGGGAGGGCAAGCGCGGCTTCCTGGACCTGACGGTGCAGGCCACGGTCAGCGACATGATGGGACTCAATGCCTTCATGCAGCGCGATGCGCTGAACCGCGCGCTGAGCGACGGCGACGTCGCCAACTTCTTCAGCCTGCGCGTGAGCGGCAGCGACCTGCCGCGCGTGCTGGAGGCCACGCAGGGCCTGCCGCGCGTGGCCGGCGCCTTCAGCAAGGCGACGATGCTGCGCAACATGGAGGAGATCAGCGCGCGCAACGTGCGCATCATGAGCTCGATCCTGACCGCGTTCGCGGCGATCATCGCGGTCGGCGTCGTCTACAACAACGCGCGCATCGCGCTGGCCGAACGCACCTGGGAGCTCGCCAGCCTGCGCGTGCTGGGTTTCACGCGCGGCGAGGTGTCGGTGCTGCTGCTGGGCGAACTCGCCATCGGCATCGCCGTCGCCCTGCCGCTGGGCATGTTCCTCGGCTGGGGGCTCACGCACGGCATCGTCGAGTTGATGCGCTCCGACCAGTTCGCCTTTCCGGTGGTGATCCAGCCACGCACCTACGCCTGGGCGGCCATCTGCGTGGTCGCCGCCGGCGTCGCCAGCGCGCTCGTGGTGCGCCGGCGCATCGACCGCCTCGACATGGTCGCCGCCCTCAAGACACGGGAGTGAAGCAATGTTCCGCAAGAAATACCTGCTGCTGGGCGCCTCGGGCGCCGTCGCCGCCGCCCTGCTCGTGTGGGCCTTCTCGCCCAAGCCCGTCGCCGTGGAGACCGCGGTCATCGCCGGCGGTCGCTACGAGCAGGCGATCGAGGAGGACGGCCGCAC
>DASWUI010000884.1:0-1759 GCA_036401715.1 Ramlibacter sp.
GATGCGCGGCGGCGTGCCGGTTTTCAGCCGCCCCACGGGCAGCGTGAGCTCCCGCAGCCGCGCCGCCAGCGAAAGCGATGGCGGATCCCCCGCGCGCCCGGCCTGGTAACGCGCCATGCCGGCGTGCACCAGGCCGCCGAGGAAGGTGCCGGCGGTGAGCACCACGGCTTCGGCTGCGAAGCGCAAGCCGATGGCGGTGACGGCCCCGGCGACGCGGTCTCCCTCCAGGATCAGGTCGTCCACCGCCTGCTGGAAGATCCACAGGTTGGCTTGGCCTTCGAGCCTCCGGCGGATGGCCTGGCGGTACCGGACGCGGTCGGCCTGGGCGCGCGTCGCGCGCACGGCGGGCCCCTTGCTGGCGTTCAGGGTGCGGAACTGGATCCCGGCCTCGTCCGTGGCGATGGCCATGGCGCCGCCGAGCGCGTCCACCTCGCGCACCAGGTGGCCCTTGCCGATGCCGCCGATGGACGGGTTGCACGACATCTGGCCGAGCGTCTCGACGGAATGGGTCAGCAGCAGCGTGCGCACGCCGGCGCGGGCCGAAGCGAGCGCCGCTTCGGTCCCGGCGTGCCCGCCGCCCACCACGATCACATCGAAACGATCGGGAAAATCCATGGCCCCAAGGATGGAAAACGCCTCGCGACAGCGGTCGCGAGGCGAAACCGTAATTCTACGGGAATCGGTCCTGCACCCCTACCCCTGTTCCACGTGGAACGGTCAACGGTACCGCTGGAAAAATGCCGTGGCCCGTTCCACCGCCTTGCGCCGCGCCTCCGGATCCGGTCCGACATGGGCGCCCCATCCCGTGGGGCTCGACGGATTACGCACATCCGGCCGATACCGCAGGCTGCCCGAGAGCCGGTCGAAGGCATGGTGGGCGCCCTCGTACACCTCGAGCTCCACGGGCGCGCCTGCCTCGCGCGCCCGCTGCTGCAGGGCCGCGCACTTCGCGGCCGGCGTCCAGTCATCGGCGCCTCCCACCAGGATCAGCAGCGGGGCGCTCGGCATGAAGGCGCCCTTGAGGAGTTGGGCGCACCCCGGATAAAAAGCGATGGCTGACCGAAAGCCCGGCTTGCCCTCTGCCTTGCCCCCCGCCGCGCGCAGTGCGTGGAGCACGGAGGTTCCGCCGTTGGACCATCCCGCCAGATGGATGCTGTCGCGACGCACGCCGGCCTGCCCTGCGAACCATTCCAGGGCGGCCCGCGCATCGGAGGCGCGCTCCTGCTGCGGCGTGATTCGCCGCTCGTTGTGGGTGCAGATCTCCCGTTGTCCCCGCGGGCCGAAGCTGTCCAGCAGCAGCGCCGCATATCCCAGGTTACGGAAATGCTCGGCCCAGAATGCGTAGCTGGGGAGAGGCTTGCCGGAGCGCGTCCACATCCCGCTGCAGCCGTGCAGCATCACGATCCCCGGGAACGGCCCCCGGCCCTCGGGGCGGTACAGGAGGCCCTTCAGCTCAATGCCGCCGCCGGCATCCGGAATCGTCACCGCCTCCACGCCGGCCCAGGCGGGCAAGCAAGACAAAGCGAGGGCGCAGAGCAGGTGTTTCACGTGGAACGTCACTTGCCGATGCAGAAGCGACCAAAAATCTCGCCCAACAAGTCGTCAGCGCTCACTTCACCAGTGATACGACCCAGCGCAGCCTGCGAAAGCCTCAGATCTTCTGCTTTCAATTCAAAGGCTTGCTGATCACGGGCGGTAGTCAGGAACTCCAAGGCCTCCCGCAGGGCGACGAGGTGCCGCTCCCGGGCCATGAAAAGCC
>DASWUI010000885.1:0-5070 GCA_036401715.1 Ramlibacter sp.
GAGCTGGGCGACCGTCAGGTCGTGCAGCGCCGTCATTCGATCACCTTCGGCACGAGGAACAGCCCCCGCTCCACGGCCGGCGCGCTGCGCTGGTTCGCCTCGCGCTGGTTCGGCTCGCTGGCCACGTCCTCCCGCAGCCGCAGCTGCACGTCCTGCACCGCGGCCACGGGATGGGTCAGGGGCTCGACCCCGGAGGTGTCCACGGCGCGCATCTTCTCCACGATGTCGAAGAAGCCGTTGATGCGGGCGAGCATGCGCTCGCTTTCGTCCGGCTGCAGTTCGAGCCGCGCCAGGTGCGCGATTCGCGCGATGTCTTGTGGGTTGAGGGACATGGTGGAAAAAGTCTTTGCGCCAGAGCCACAGCTCACCCGCGCGGAGGCCGCGCGCAGGGGGTCCGGCACAGGGGATGGGGTATTATCCCGCCTTCGGCGCGCGGTCTCCGCCGCCGGCTTGCAACGGCCGCGCAAAGCGGCCGCTTTCACAGAAGAAACAGAGGATTCCCCCCATGTTCGGAGCTTTCCGACGCTACTTGTCGACCGACCTGGCCATCGACCTTGGCACGGCCAACACCCTGATCTTCGTGCGCGACAAGGGCATCGTCCTGGACGAGCCGTCGGTGGTTGCCATCCGTCACGAGGGCGGTCCGCAAGGCAAGAAGTCGATCCAGGCCGTCGGCCACGAGGCCAAGGCCATGCTGGGCAAGGTGCCCGGCAACATCGAGGCGATCCGCCCGATGAAGGACGGCGTGATCGCCGACTTCACCGTCACCGAGCAGATGCTCAAGCAGTTCATCAAGATGGTCCACCCCCGGTCCGTCCTGAAGCCCAGCCCCCGCATCATCATCTGCGTGCCCTGCGGCTCCACCCAGGTGGAACGCCGGGCCATCCGCGAATCGGCGCTGGGCGCGGGCGCCAGCGAGGTCTACCTGATCGAGGAACCCATGGCCGCCGCCATCGGCGCCGGGCTGCCGGTCTCCGAAGCCTCCGGCTCGATGGTGGTCGACATCGGCGGCGGCACCACCGAGGTGGGCGTCATCTCCCTGGGCGGCATGGTCTACAAGGGCAGCGTGCGCGTGGGCGGCGACAAGTTCGACGAAGCCATCATCAGCTACATCCGCCGCAACTACGGCATGCTGATCGGCGAGCCCACGGCCGAAGGCATCAAGAAGCAGATCGGCTCGGCCTTCCCGGGCAGCGAGGTCAAGGAGATGGAAGTCAAGGGCCGCAACCTCTCCGAGGGCGTGCCGCGCAGCTTCACCATCAGCTCCAACGAGATCCTGGAAGCGCTGACCGACCCGCTGAACAACATCGTGTCGGCGGTCAAGAACGCGCTGGAGCAGACCCCGCCCGAACTCGGGGCCGACATCGCCGAGCGCGGCATGATGCTCACCGGCGGCGGCGCCCTGCTGCGCGACCTCGACCGCCTGCTGGCCGAAGAGACCGGCCTGCCGGTGCTGGTGGCCGAAGACCCGCTCACCTGCGTGGTGCGCGGCTGCGGCATCGCGCTGGAGCGCATGGAACGGCTGGGTTCCATCTTCACGAGCGAGTGATCGTCTGACGCCCGGCTCAGCGGGGCCGGGGCACAATCGCCGGTTATGCCCTTAGGCACCCTCGACCGCACACCGCCGCCGTTCTTCAAGCAGGGTCCATCCGCGCTTTCGAAGCTGATGGTCTGCAGCGCGCTGGCCCTGTTCCTGATGGTGGCCGACGCGCGCTTCCGCATCACGCAGCCGCTGCGCGCGGCCGTCGCCACCGTGCTGTTCCCGCTGCAGTGGGTGGCGATGCGCCCGGTCCTGGTGGTGCGCACCGTGCAGGACTACTTCACCTCGCTGAACTCCGCCCTGTCCAACGAGGAAGCGGCCCGCCGCAAGCTCATCCTGCAGTCGCAGCGCGCCAACCAGGTGGAGCAGCTGTCCGCCGAGAACACGCAGCTGCGCAAGCTGCTGTCGCTGCGCGAGCGCCTGTCCACGCCCTCGGTGGCGGCGGAAGTGCTCTACGACGCGGCCGACCCGTACACCCGCAAGGTGATCATCGACAAGGGCATGGCCCAGGGCATCGAGGCCGGCTCGCCGGTGATCGACGAGTCCGGCGTGCTGGGGCAGGTCACGCGCGTGCACCCGCTGATCAGCGAGGTGACGCTGGTGACCGACGTCGACCAGGCGATCCCCATCCTCAACACCCGCACCGGGGTGCGCGGCATCACCTACGGCGACGCGGGCCGCCATGGCACCGGCGGCCTGGAGCTGCGCTACATGGCCGCCAACGCCGACGTCCAGCCCGGCGACCTGCTGACCACCAGCGGCGTGGACGGCCTCTACCCGCCCGGCATCCCGGTAGCCAGGGTGGCCACGGTGGAGCGCCGGCCGGACTCCGCCTTCGCCCGCATCGTGCTGCACCCGGCGGCGCTGGTGGACGGCGCCCGCCACGTGATGGTGCTCAAGCCGATGCTGAACCAGATCCCGGCGCGGCCCGCGCCGGAGGACCCGGCGCCGGTCAGCAAGCGCCCGGCCCGCAAATGAGGAGCGTGCCCGCATGATCATGCGCCCCGGGCAGCCGCTGCTGCTGCCGGCCAACCCCCTGTTCATCTGGTTCTCGCTGATCGTGGCAATGACCGCGATGATGCTGCCGGTGGGCCGCCTGCCGTGGATGCCGGACATCCTGGCGGTGGTGCTGGTGTTCTGGAGCGTGCACCAGCCGCTGCGCATCGGGGTGATCGCCGCCTTCCTGTTCGGCCTGGCGGTGGACGTGCACCAGGCCTCGCTGCTGGGCCAGCATGCGCTGGCCTACACGACGCTGAGCTACTTCGCCATCACCATGCACCGGCGCCTGCTGTGGTTCACGGTGCCGTCCCAGGCCATCCAGGTGCTGCCCCTGTTCGTGGCCGCCCATGCGATCGAGCTGGCGATCCGGATGCTGGCCGGCGGCGCCTTTCCCGGGCCGACGGTGCTGCTGGCGCCCGTGCTGGAAGCCGCACTTTGGCCGATCGTGAGCATCCTTCTGCTGCTGCCCCAACGCAGGGCGCACGATCCGGACGAAAATAGGCCGCTCTAACCGCCGCCCCTGGCGGCCTGAAGGCCCATGACCGAACTTCGCAACGTCGAAGCCGAACTCTCGCGCTTCCGCGGCCGCGTGCTGGCGGCCAGCGTCGTCGTCCTCATCTGCTTCCTGCTGCTGGCGTCGCGGCTGGTCTGGCTGCAGGTGGTCAAGCACGAGGAGCTGGACGACCAGGCGGAGGCCAACCGCACCGCCATCGTGCCGATCGTGCCCAACCGCGGCCTGATCCTGGACCGCAACGGCATCGTGCTGGCGAGCAACTACTCGGCCTACACGCTGGAGATCACCCCGTCGCGGCTGGCACGGCCCCTGGAGAAGGTGATCGACGAACTGTCGTCCGTCATCGAGATCCACCCGCGCGACCGCCGCCGCTTCAAGAAGCTGCAGGAGGAGAGCAAGAGCGTCGACTCCATCCCGATCCGCACCAAGCTGACCGACGAGGAGGTCGCGCGCTTCACGGTCCAGCGCTTCCGCTTCCCCGGCGTCGACATCAAGGCGCGCCTGTTCCGCAACTATCCCGGGGGCGAGCTCGCCAGCCACGCGATCGGCTACATCGGCCGCATCAACCAGGCCGAGAAGAAGCAGATGGAGGACTGGCCGGAGGACGAGCAGGCCAACTACCGCGGCACCGAATACATCGGCAAGCTGGGCGTGGAGCAGAGCTTCGAGAAGCAGCTGCACGGCATCACCGGGGTCGAGCAGGTGGAGACGTCCGCCGGCGGCCGCGCGGTGCGCAAGCTGGCCAGCAGCCCCGCCACCCCGGGCAACACCGTGGTGCTGTCGATCGACATCAAGATGCAGCGGCTGATCGAGGACATGTACGGCGACCGCCGCGGCGCCCTGGTGGCCCTGGATCCCAAGACCGGGGAAGTGCTGTCCTTCGTCAGCAAGCCCACCTTCGACCCGAACCTGTTCGTCGACGGCATCGACCAGGAGAACTGGACGATGCTCAACGAGTCGATCGACAAGCCGCTGCTCAATCGCGCGCTGCGCGGCACCTACCCGATCGGCTCCACCTACAAGCCCTTCATGGCGCTGGCGGCGCTGGAGACCGGCAAGCGCTCGGCCACGCAGGTGGTGCAGGACAACGGCTCCTGGGCCTTCGGCGGCCACGTCTTCCGCAGCCACGGCGACCACGGCCTCGGGCCGGTGGACATGCACACCAGCATCGTCAAGTCGTCCAACGTCTACTACTACTCGCTGGCCAACGAGATGGGCGTGGACCTGATCCACGACTTCATGAAGCCGCTCGGCTTCGGCCAGCTCACCGGCATCGACATCTTCGGCGAGGTGCGCGGCGTGCTTCCCAGCCAGGAGTGGAAGCGCAACTACTACAGGAAGCCCGAGCAGAAGAAGTGGTACGCCGGCGAGACCATCTCGCTGGGCATCGGCCAGGGCTACAACAGCTTCACCCTGCTGCAGGTGGCGCAGGCGCTGTCCGCGGTGGTCAACGACGGCGTCAAGCACAAGCCGCACCTGGTGATCGCCACGCAGGACTCGACCACCAAGCAGAACACGCCGGTGCCCAAGGCCGAGCCGGTGAACCTGGGCTACAAGCCGGAGCACCTGGCGATCATCCGCAAGGCGATGGTGGGCGTGACGCAGCAGGGCACCTCCACGCGGGTGTTCCAGGGCGCGGGCTACCTGTCGGGCGGCAAGACCGGCACGGCGCAGGCGGTGGGCGTGGCCCAGGGCGCCAAGTACAACGCCTCCAAGCTGGAGGAGCACCAGCGCGACCACTCGCTCTACATCGCCTTCGCGCCGGCCGAGGATCCGAAGATCGCCATCGCGATGATCGTGGAGAACGCCGGTTTCGGCGCGGCGGCCGCGGCGCCGATCGCGCGCCGGGTGTTCGACTACTACCTGATGAACCAGTACCCCAGCGAGGAAGACCTCGCGCTGGTGCGCCAGGGCAAGGCCGCCAACCCGGTGGGCGCGCCGCGGGTGGCCTCCGAGGTCGCCTGGCCGCCACCGACGGGTCCTGGCGGCGTGCTGCTTCCGCCGGCCAGCGCGGCCT